>NZ_JBJZOG010000071.1:0-33725 GCF_047200535.1 Micromonospora mangrovicola
CGCCGGGCCGGGTCTCGGGTGGCGAAGGCGAGAGTGCTGCGCTGAAGCGGGCCGCGACCGTGGCCACGGCGGCATGTAGTTCGGGGCCTTTTTCCACAGAAAAGTCGAAGGGGACAACGGCCAGCCACTCCTGGGCGTACATCGCGGGGTTTCGGGTGCTGCCGACCAGTACGCACCGGCCGCCGTCCGGCTCGAGGCGGCCCATCGGCGGCCGGATCCACGGTGCCACCTTCTCCTGCGGCGCGTGGAACACCACGCGGATGGGGTACTTCCAGCCCGCGCCGAGATTCTCCTCGAGCGCGGCAACCGGATCCAGGTCGTCGGGCGGCGTAAAGCCGGACGGCATCTGCCGCACGGCCCGAACCCGGTCGATACGGTACGTGCGGATCGCGTCCGCGCGGTGCGAGTGGCACAGCAGGTACCAGCGCCCGTACCGCACCACGACTGCCCACGGGTCGACCTCGGCGTCCCACTCCTCGCCGCTCTCGCCTCCATAGGTGACCAGGACGCGGCGCCGGTCGGCGACGGCGGCGACCAGGGCGCTTGTGGTGGCGAGGTCAGGGCGGGCCGAACGTCGGTCAGGGGTGGCCGAGGCGTACGCCCGCAGCGCTGCCGCCTGCCGTCCGACGCTGTCGGGGAGAGCCCGGATGACCTTGCTGAGCGCCGAGCCGATCAGGTCGTCGGCGTCGATCGCGGCCGGCTGCCCGTCGAGCACGGCCATGACCAGGCCGAGCGCTTGCTCCTGGGTGAAGACGACCGGCGGCAGCCGGGTGCCGCGGCCCAGCCGGTAGCCGCCGTAAGGCCCGCGGACCGATTCGACCGGGATGCCGGCCTCGCGAAGGATTCCGACGTAGCGTCGCGCGGCCCGTTCCGTCACGCCCAGGAAAGAGGCGAGCTGGTCGGCAGTCGCGCCGGGGCGTGCCTGCAGGATCTCGAGCGCGCGCAGGGCCCGGGCGGTAGGGCTCGGACCGGTTCGCACAGCGGAAAGAGTACCGGAAGTAGAACGTCCGGAATCGCCTCTAGGTTGATTCCATGACTGCAGAACAGATCGTGCTCCTGGGTGGCCTGTGGCTCGACGGGTCGGTGTGGGCCAGCGTCGCGTGCGAGCTGGAAAAGAGGGGCCGTCATGCGGTGCCGGTGACCCTCCCGGGGCAGGGCGACGGGAACATGTCGGCGACGCTGGCCGACCAGCTGACCGCGGTCCTTGCCGCCGTGGACGTGGGTCCCCGCAGGTCGGTGGTGGTGGGGCACTCCGCAGCCTGCACCCTGGCCTGGATGGCGGCCGACGCGCGGCCCGGGCGCGTGGCCAAGGTCGTGCTGATCGGCGGGTTCCCCTCAGGCGACGGGCGGCCGTACGCCGACTTCTTCGAGATCAGCGACGGCGTCATGCCGTTCCCCGGCTGGGGACCGTTCAACGGGGCGGACGCGGCCGACCTGGACGAGCAGGCCCGGCAGGCCGTCGCGGCGGCGGCGATCCCGGTTCCCGAGGGCGTGGCCAGGGGCGTCGTACGGCTGACGGACGAGCGGCGATTCGACGTCCCGGTCGTGGTGGTGTGCCCGGAGTTCACGCCCGCCGAGGCGCAGGAATGGATCGCCGCAGGAGACGTACCCGAGCTCGCCCGGGCCAAGCACGTCGACCTGGTCGACATCGACTCCGGACATTGGCCGATGATGACGCGGCCCACAGAGCTGGCGCGGATCCTCGCCGCGGTCTAGCCGGCCACATAGACCGCGGGTACGGCGTCGTGGCCTGCTGCCGGCTGCATAGCGCGACTCTGCTACAAGCCAGCATCCGGATCTGCCGCCGACCGGGCGTCACCCTGGTAGAGGACCGCAGCGCCGAGGCCGTCCAGTCGTAGCCGATGAGCGGAAGTCGGATCGTGCACAGGCCCGTGGACATGTCTGGCGTCGTCGCGGCTGTCGATCGTCCGGGCGTTCGTGGTCCACCTGCTACTCAGGGCCGTCAGTGCAAGTGGCGGGCGTTGAGCCGGGCGGCCTGGCGCGTCAGATGGTCGCGTTCGGCGAGGTTGGGGGCCTTGTGGGCTGCTTCGGCGTACAGCCGCGCCGCCGTGGGCAGGTCTCCGTCGCGTTCGTGAAGGTACGCCGCCGCCGCCGTGTGGCGGGGCAGTGAGTCGTCCAGCGCCGCGAGTGCCGCCAGCCCGGCGCGCGGCCCGTCGGCCTCGCCGACGGCGACCGCGCGGTTGAGCCGGACGACCGGGCTGTCGGTCAGGCGCGTGAGCTCGTCGTACCACTCGACGATCTGCACCCAGTCGGTCTCCTCGGCGGTGGGCGCGTCGGCGTGGAGTGCCGCGACGGCGGCCTGGGCCTGGAACTCGCCCAGCCGGTCGCGGGCGAGGGCCGCCTGCAGGATCTCGACGCCCTCGGCGATCGACTTGGTGTCCCATCGGCCGCGGTCCTGCTCGGCGAGCGGTACCAGGCTGCCGTCGGGCGCGGTCCGGGTGGCGCGCCGGGCGTGGTGGAGCAGCATGAGGGCGAGCAGCCCCGCCACCTCGGGGTGGTCGATCGCGGCCGCGAGCTGCCGGGTCAGGCGGATGGCCTCGGCGGCGAGGTCGACGTCGCCGGAGTAGCCCTCGTTGAAGACCAGGTAGAGAACGCGCAGCACGGTGGTGACGTCGCCGGGCCGGTCGAACCGCATGCCGGAGACGGTGCGCTTGGCCCGGCTGATGCGCTGCGCCATGGTCGCCTCGGGCACGAGGTAGGCCTGGGCGATCTGGCGGGTGGTCAGCCCGCCGACGGCGCGCAGCGTGAGCGCGACCGCGGAGGACGGCGTCAGGGACGGGTGGGCGCACAGGAAGTAGAGCTGGAGCGTGTCGTCCACCGCTGGTGCGGGTCCGGGCGCCTGCTCCTCGTCGATGAGGCTCTCACGCCGGCGGCGGGCGGCGTCCGCCCGGGTCGCGTCGAGGAACTTGCGCCAGGCTACGGTGACCAGCCAGCCTTTCGGATCGCGGGGCGGGTCGGCCGGCCAGACGCGGACCGCCTCGACCAGCGCGTCCTGCACGGCGTCCTCGGCCGCCGCGAAATCGGCTCCGCGGCGGACGAGGACTCCGAGCACGCTCGGCGTGAGGCTCCGGAGCAGGGCCTCGTTCATCTGAGCGGTCACTCCGTGATGGTGGGCGGCGCGGTCAGGAACGGGCGTACCTCGAGCCACTCGTGGATCGGCTTGCCGCCCGCCCCAGGGGCGGCCGACAGTTCCCCGGCCAGCTCGATGGCACGCTCGTAGCTGTCGACGTCGATCACCATCCATCCGGCGATGAGGTCCTTGGTCTCGGCGAACGGGCCGTCGGTGACCGGCGGGCGCCCCTCGCCGTCGTACCGGACAAACGTCCCCTCGGGGGCGAGCGCCTGACCGTCGACGAACTCGCCGGTCCCCTCGAGTCGGGCCGCGAAGTCGTTCATGTACTGCACGTGCGCCGAGATCTCCTCTGGCGTCCACTGGTCCATGGGCACGTCGTTGACCGCAGCCGGAGCGCCACGGTAGTGCTTGAGCAGCAAGTACTTCGCCATCGTCATTCTCCTCAGGTACTGGTGCGACCCATCTTGGTCAGATTCACGACGGGGACGGAGCCACTCAACAGTTCTCGACATCACCGTCCGAACTTTTCCGTTCTGCGGGTGCCGGTTCGGCGGGCCGGGCGGTGAAGAAGCGGACGATGTCTTCCGCTGCGGTTGGGGAGAGCATCATCGCCTGGACTCGCGCGGACATCTCGGCGATCGGGTGGATCCTGGTGAACATCGCCTCCTCATACGTCCGGATCGCCGAGTCCGGGTCGGCGGGGTTGGCGGCGAGTTCACCGGCGAGCGCGGCGGCGTCGAGCATGGCCTGGTTGGCGCCCTCGCCGACCGGCGGCATGAGGTGCGCGGCGTCGCCGATCAGGGTGACACCCGGCCGGCTGGACCAGCGCGTACCAATGGGCATCGCTTCGATCCTGCGCGGCGTCACCGTATTGTCCCCGGCTTCGATGAGTGCGGTGAGGCTTGGGTCCCAGCCGTCGAACATGTCGAGCACAGCACGCTTGCTGCGATATGTGTCGAGCCGGCGATCCTCTGCGCGCAGCGAGATCCCTACGCGTAGGCTGCCATCGCCGATGCGTTGCGCTGCCAGGATCTGATTCACGCCGACGCACCACAGGTTCCCGGGGCCGACGAGCTCGGCGACATCCGGGTGGCGCCGGTCGACGTCACGGATATTCAGCTCCGCAAAGGTGGCCACGTAGGATGTTTCCGCGTCGGTCAGCAGCGACCGGACGACCGAGCGCGCGCCGTCCGCACCGATGAGGATGTCGCAGTCGATTTTGCGGCCGCCGTCGAACGTCAGTCCCCAGCCTCCGTCGGGGCGTGGTGTCGCTGCGACAAGCCGATGTCGCCACACAACCGCGTCGCCGGGGAGCGAATCGAGCAGAAGATCACGCAGCGCCCTCCGGTCGATCTCGGGACGGCCGGTAAACGAGCCGGGTTGCGGCTTATGGTGCACCAGAGTTCGTCCGGCCTGGTCGACGATGCGATGCTCCTCGCCCTCGGGCCGCGCCTCAGACCGGAACCGGCCGGTGAGGCCCGCCTCGGCCAGGGCCCGTTGCCCGGACTCCGGGTGCAGGTCGAGCGTGCCGCCTTGCGATCGCGCGGATCGGGTTGCCTCACGCTCGTACACCACCGCGTCGATGCCGTGCCGATGCAGGATCCGTGCCAGCGTGAGCCCGCCAAGGCCGCCACCGGCGATCGCGATTCTCATCTCCGTCCCCCCGTACCGTACGCTGTATTTCATGGATACACCGCACGGTAGTGGATCGGTGCCCGTATGGGAACGGCCCGAGCCCCAGCCGCGGGCGGCGCCGGTGTCGTTGAGCCGCGAGAAGATCGCTGCCACTGCGATCCGGCTTGCCGACGCGCACGGCCTCGACGGGCTGTCGGTTCGCAAGATCGCCAAAGAGCTCGGTGTCGGTCCGATGCGGCTCTACGACTACGTCCTCAACCGAGCCGAACTGCTCGATCTGATGGTCGACGCCGTCTACGCCCAGATCGCCGAGGCCGGCCAGCACTCCGAGTGGCGCGCCACGGTACTGGCCATCGCCCGTACGACCCGTGACGCCGCCCTTGATCATGAATGGTTTTCCGACCTGCTCGGCGGAAGGCCACACTTGGGACCGCACGCACTCGCCGTGGCCGAGTCGACCGCGGCTGCGCTCAGTCAGGCCCCCGGCGTACGCGGCATCGACGACCTCCAGCGGGCGTTAGGCGCCCTCAACGCCTTCATCATCGGGGCGCTCCGCAGCGAGGTCACCGAGCGACGCACCGCCCGTTCCACCGGCACCGACGAGCCCGCCTGGCAGGCCAGCCTCGGCCCCTACCTCACACGCATGTTCAAAACCGGCCGCTACCCCACCGTCGCCCGGCTCGTCATCGACGGCGCCCACCTCAACGCCGAGGAAACCTTCAACCACAACCTGACCACCATCTTGGATGGCATCACCAGCCATCCCCAAGCGTGACGGACTGCGCTGAGGCCAGACGATCCGCTGATCGCCGAGATCGACGCCGTCTACCGCGCGGCGATCACCCGCGGCGACGACCTCGACCGCCTCCTCACCGACGCCCACACCGCCCTGCGCTGAGCCTTCGGGAAGTCAAAGGTGGCACCCGAGCACGCCGCTACCGCCTGCGGAGCCGAGACGACGAACGCCCCCGACCGAACCGCACGGCGGACCGCGCCCACGCGCGCTCATGACCGGAAAGAGGGCGTTCGATCCTGGCGTCGGCTCGGGTGTCCGGCGGGAGACGGTGAATCGCGGCGGCGGTGTAGCTTCTGCCCGTGAGCACCCCCCAGGAGATGCTGCCGTCGCTGACCCACCCGGTGTTGTGCCGGCATCCGATCGACCTCCTCGGCCGCGCCCTGATGCGGGTGTCCAGCCGGCGCCTCCCGCGAAACTCGGTGAGCTGGCTGATCGGCCCGAGCGCGGGGCGCGACATCGTCGGGCATGATTGGGTTGAGCGAACGGCCAGCGATCTCGGCGGCTCGCTGAGCACGGGCCCCGATCACGGCCTGCTGGCCTCATTCGCCGCGCTCGGCGGCGAGGGTTTCGATCCCGCCGACGTAGACCCACGGATCGCCGACTTCTACGAGCGCGCCTCCCGGTGGCATCTGGATCTGTGGTCGGAGTGGTCCGTCCTTGCCTGGCCATTCGGCCGGCTCATCACGGCCCTGCTCAGCGAACGGCTGCAGCAGGCCTGCTTGCCGATGCGGCCGCTCGATGCGTCGTTTGGCATGACCAGCAAGGTGGTTCACATCCACGACGCGCACGGCGAGGTCGTCGGCTCGGCCTGGCTCCGCAACATGCGCAAGACAGGCCACGTGACCTACAGCGGCCTCTACGGCGTCACGACCCTGCCCGGCGCCAGGCAACCCAGCGTCCGCGTCGTGTTTCCCCTGCCGCTGGGCTCGTTACAGGTCTTCCTCAAGCCCTCCGCCGGCCTGGACGGCAGCTTCCATCTGCACTCCCCGACCGGCAGGTTCGGCGCCAACGGCGCCTATCTCGTGCTGGAGCGGTATGGCGAGACGCTCAGCGCACGCCGTGTCCCGCTGAACGAACACTTCCACCTGTATGTCGACGAGGACGGTGACGTGCGGGCCGATCACAGCCTCAAGCTCTGGAACATCCCCGCTGTTCGGCTGCACTATCGGATGCGGCGTCAGGCGTGACGGCTTCGGATTCCCTGCAGGGATCCACAACTGCCGTCGCAGCGGTGAGTCGGACCGGGCTGACCGATTCAGGGGGTGAGCCGCTCCAGCAGCCAGGCCGGCTCCGGGTTCACCACGGCCTCGCCGCCCACCACGACGGTGGGGACCGTCTCGTCGCCGCCGGTGACCGCCCGGACCGCCGCCGCCCCGTCCGGGTCACGCCAGATGTTGACCCAGTGCGCCCGACCGGCCCGGCGGCCGAGCCGACGCCGCAGCCGCAGACAGTACCGGCAGCCCGGCCGCCAGTACACGACCGGCCGGCCGTCGCGCGCGCTGCGCTCCTGCGCCTGCGCGGCGGTCACCGATGTCGGGAAGACCAACGGCGACACGAGAACGGCCAGCACCGCGAAGACGACGAACTCGGCGCCGGCCAACCACGGCTCGGACTGGGTGACCGCGACGAACAACCCGCAGGCCAGCATCAGGCCGGCCAACCACCAACTGCGAAACACGCCGTCGAATGCTACGCCCCGGCGCGGCGGCCACCTGCCGGGCGCGCACGGGCGAGCGGTGCGACCGGGTCAGTCGGTGGCGTCGGCCAGCAGTTCCAGCAGGTGCCGGTAGGGCTGGCCGGTCGCGCGGGCCATCCCGATCTCGCAGGTGCGGTTCACCGAGGCGTACCCGTCGAAGGGCCGTTGCGCGACCGCGCGGGCCTCGGCGCGGGTGGCCGAGGCGGTGAGCTCCGGGTGCAGCAGGCCCCGGTCGCCGGCGAAGCCGCAGCACTGCCAGCCGTCCGGCACCACCACCTCGTCGGCGACCGCCCGCGCCACGGTGAGCAGCGCCTCGTCCAGCCCCAGCCGGGTGGACGAGCAGGTCGGGTGCAGGGCGAGCGACCCGAGCCGGCGCCGCACGGTCAGCCGGGGCAGCAGCTCGTCGGCGACGTACGCGACCGCGTCGACGACCCGCAGCGCGCCGGCGTCAGCGACCAGCTTGGCGAAGCCCTCGGTGCAGGAGGCCGCGTCGGTGACCACCGGCAGCGCGCCGTCGCGGCTGGCCGCCCGCAGCGCCGGCGGCACCCGGTCCCGCACCGCCTGCCAGCCTGCGGTGAGGCCCTTGGACGACCAGGGCGTGCCGCAGCACATGCTGGCCACCCCGTCGGGCACGAGCAGGCGCACCCCGGCCCGGTCGGCGAGGGTGAGCAGCGCGGTGGCCACGCCGGTGCCCCCCTCGGCCGGGCCGAAGAGGGTGCCGAGGCAGGACGGGACGAAGACGGCGTCGGGCTCGTCGACCGGCCGGGGACGGCGGGCCGCGCCGCCCCGGGGCAGGTCGCGCCGCCACTGCGGGACCCGCTCCGCGCCGAGGACCACGCGGGCGGCCCGGCTGGCCACCTCGGGCAGGGCCGGCGGCAGCGCGCCGGCCAGGTCGAGGCCGCGGGCCATGCCCCGGGTGGCCGCGCCCCACCGGTTCGCCGCCTGCCGCCAGCCGGCCTGCGCCACCCCGCCGTTGGCCTCGGCACGCAGCCGTTTCACCAGGTCACCGGTGTTGATGAGGACGGGACAGGCGGTGGCGCACATGCCGTCGACCGCGCAGGTCTGCACCGCGTCGTAGTCGTACGCGGACTCCAGCTCGCGAGCCAGGGCCAGGTCCCCGCCGGCGCGGGCGGCGGCGATCTCCCGACGCAGCACGATCCGCTGCCGGGGCGTGGTGGTCAGGTCGCGGCTGGGGCAGACCGGCTCGCAGTACCCGCACTCGACGCAGCGGTCCACCTCCTCCTCCACGGTCGGCACGGTCTTCAGGTGCCGCATGTGGATCTCGGCGTCGTCGCTGAGCAGCACGCCCGGGTTGAGCAGGCCGTCGGGGTCGCAGAGCATCTTCAGCTCGCGCATCACCTCGTACAGTTCGTCGCCGAACTGGCGGCGGACGTACGGGGCCATCACCCGGCCGGTGCCGTGCTCGGCCTTGAGCGTGCCGCCGTGGCCGAGGACCAGGTCGACCATCTCCTCGGTGAAGTCGGCGTAGCGGGCCGGGGCCGCGCCGTGGGAGAACCGCTCGTTGAGCATGAAGTGCAGGTTGCCGTCCTTGGCGTGGCCGAAGATGACGCTCTGCTCGTACCGGTGCCGGGCGAAGAGGTCGGCGAGGGCGGCGCAGGTGTCGGCGAGCGCGTCCACCGGGACGGCGATGTCCTCCAGCAGCGCGGTGGTGCCGGACGGGCGGGCGCCCGCGACGGCCGCGTACAGGCCCTTGCGGATGTGCCAGAGCGCGGCGCGGGCCGGCGCCTCCCCGCTGAGCCGCGCCGGCGCGGTCAGCGGCAGGTCGGCCAGCACCGGCCGGGCCTGCCCCAGCCGCGCCGCCAGCGCGTCCGGGTCGGACTCCTGCCACTCCACCAGCAGCGCCGCGTGCTCGCGCACCGCGAGGGCGCGCAGCGCGGCGTCGGCCCTGGGGTCGGTCCGGGCGACCCGCAGGGCGGCGGCGTCGAGCAGCTCGACCGCCGCCGGCCCGGCGGCCACCAGGGCGGGCATCGCGGCCATCGCCGCGCCGAGGGTGTCGAAGACGAGCAGCCCGGTCGCGGCGTGCCGGTGCACGGGTGCGGTGCGGAAGGTCGCCGCCGCGACGAAGGCGAGGGTGCCCTCGCTGCCCACCACGAGCCGGGTGAGCAGGTCGGCGGGTGAGTCGTGGTCGAGGAACGCGTTCACCCCGTACCCCATGGTGTTCTTCATGGCGTACTGGGCGCGGATCCGGCGCACCGAGTCGGGGTTGCCGCGCACCCGGTCGCGCAGCCGGAGCAGGCCGGCGTGCAGCTCGGGTTCGGTGGCCCGCAGCCGGTCGTCGGCGTCCCGGGCGCCGGTGTCCAGCCGGGTGCCGCTGGGCAGCACCAGCAGGACGGATTCCAGGGTCCGGTAGGTGTTGTACTCGGTGCCGCAGGTCATGCCACTGGAGTTGTTGGCCACCACGCCACCGACGGTGCAGGCCGACTCGCTGGCCGGGTCGGGGCCGAGCTTGCGGCCGTACGGGGCGAGCCGGGCGTTCACCTGCCGCAGCACCACCCCGGGCTGCACCCGGACCCGCCGCCCCTCGTCGAGGACCTCCAGGTCCCGGAAGTGCCGGCGGGTGTCGACGAGGAGCTGGTCGGTGACGGCCTGCCCGCTGAGGCTGGTGCCGCCGGAGCGGAAGGTCAGCGGGGTGCCGGTGCGCCGGCTGTGCCGCAGTAGCGCGGCGACCTGGTCGGCGTCGGCCGGGGTGACCACCGCACTCGGGTGCAGCAGGTAGTGGGAGGCGTCGTGGGCCATCCGGAGCCGGTCCGCCGCGCCGGTCCACACCCCTCCGGGCACCGCCGCCGCCAGTCCGGCCCGGGCGTCCCTGCTCAGCTCCACCATGATCGCCGCACCTCCCCCACTCACCCTAACCAGGGTGATACCCGTACGACCCGACCCCTTGCAACTTGCATAGACCCTGATAGATACTCCCCGTCAAGCGTTCGCCGAGGTCACACCCCGATCGACCTCGGCGGTGCGGCATGGGCGCCGACGCAACCGGCGGCCTTCAGCGTCCTAGGAGGAGACCGTGAGAATCCGCCGTAGTCGATTCACTCCCCTGCTCGCCGCGACCGTCGGCCTGGTTGCCGCCGGCGCCTTCACCGTGCCGGCGTCGGCCGCCCCGGGCGGCTACTCCGCCGACCAGCTCGCCCGGGTCGACGCCGCCGTGGCGGCCTCCGGGGTCGACGGCATCGCCTGGCGCGTGGACGCCGCCGCCAACCGGGTCGTGGTGACCGCGGACGAGAGCGTCTCCGCCGCCGACCTGGCGACGTTGAAGAAGAGCGCCGGCGCCCAGGCGGGCGCGATCCGGGTGGACCGGGCGACGGGCAACTTCCGCCCGCTGCTCTCCGCCGGCGACGCCATCTACGGCGGCCAGTACCGCTGCTCGCTCGGCTTCAACGTGGTCAAGGGCGGCACCTACTACTTCCTCACCGCCGGGCACTGCGGCAAGGTCGCCAGCACCTGGTACACCGACTCGGCGCACAACACGCTGATCGGCTCGAACATCGGCTACAGCTTCCCGGGCAACGACTACGCCCTGGTCCGCTACGACAACACCGGGCTGAGCCACCCGGGCGGCTACGCCGCCGCGGACGCGTACGTCGGCGAGTCGGTCAAGCGGACCGGCTCGACCACCGGCACCCACAGCGGCACGGTGACCGCGCTCAACGTGACGGTCCGTTACCAGGGCAGCGGCACGGTGCGCGGCATGATCCAGACCACCGTCTGCGCCGAGCCGGGCGACTCCGGCGGCCCGCTCTACGACGGCACCAAGGCCCTCGGCATCACCTCCGGCGGCAGCGGCGACTGCAAGAAGGGCGGCACCACCTTCTACCAGCCCGTTCCGGAGGCGGCGAGCGCGTACGGCGTGACCGTCTACTGATCCACCCGCCGGCCCGCGGCCGGCACCGAGGACCCGCGTCCCCTCGGGGGCGCGGGTCCTCCGCGTACCTCCCCAGGCGGCCGATCGCCGCTCGCCGGGTGCGCCGCACGGGCGCGGGTGGCAGCCCGGACGGCCCGGATCGGCGGCTCACCTGATCCGGCACGCCGCAGCGCCGATCGGCAGGCCGGGACCGCCCGGTGGAGCGGGCCGGCTCCGCCGATCCCCACGGCCGTGCCACCGGCCGGCGGCACCGCTTCTCGATCGGCGTCGCACGGCCGCCGCTCGGCCCGCCGGCGAGCGGAAAGCCGACTCAGGTATTGCCGCCGTGACCAGGCGTTTCGACAGTGGAGAAAGGCTCCGCCGGCAATTCCGGAGCGGCGGGGCGGACGGCCCGCCGGCGTCCCGCCGCCACGAGGCGTCGGCCCAGCAGAGAGCGGAGGCAACGGGGATGGACACCGCCGTTGTGGACCCCGACTACCAGGTCACCGACTTCGAGGAGGACGACGACCCGGAATCCCTGATCGGGGACGAGATCGAGTTCGACCTGTCGGCGGACGAGGAGCAGTGACGTGAGCGTGCACCTGGCTCCCGCGCTGCGCGTGCTGCGCGACGAGATCAACACCCGCTGGCCGCACCGGGACCGCACCTCGGACGGCTGGATCGGCGACGCGGCCCACCAGGCGCGCCGCTCCGACCACAACCCGGACGCCGACGACAGCTCGGTCAACGCGCTGGACGTGGACGTCGACGGCATCGACCCGCTGCTGGTGGTCCGGCAGGCCATCACCCACCCGTCCTGCCAGTACGTCATCTACAACCGGGTGATCTGGAGCCGCACCCGGGGCTTCACCGCGGCCCGGTACACCGGACCCAACCCGCACAACATGCACCTGCACGTCAGCGTCAGCCACACCCGGACGCTGGAGGACAGCACCCGGCCGTGGGGCATCGCCGCCGCGAAGGGGCTGAAGCTGGGCGACCGGGTGCTGCGGGACGGCTGCCGGGGCGGGGACGTCCGGGAGTTGCAGACCCTGGCCAACCGGCTCGGCGCCGGGCTCACGGTCGACGGCTGTTTCGGCGCGAAGACCGCGACGTGGGTGCGCGCCTTCCAGAAGGCCCGGGCCCTTGCGGTGGACGGCGTCGTCGGCGCGGCCACCGTCGCCGCGCTGCGCAAGGCCGGCATACCGCCGCGGCCGCCCGCGGGGCACGCCCCGGGCACCCGTACCGTCCGCCGGGGCTGCGCGGGCGACGACGTGGGCTTCGTCCGGCGGTTCATCGGCAGCCGCTGCGGTGGCCCCGGCACCGACTTCGACGCCGGCGCCGAGGCGGGGGTCCGCTGGTACCAGCGGATGCGCGGCCTCACCGCCGACGGCATCGTCGGCCCGATCACCTGGAAGCAGATGGGCGTCCGGGTCACCTACTGACCCGGACGCCCGTCCGGTCAGCTCTGCCGCAGCGCCGGCATCGGCACCGGGACGGCCAGCGCGGTCGCCCCGGCGCCGACCCCCGGCTCGCAGGTGTTCGGCGGCACCGTGCCGATGCCCCGGGTGGCCGGCCGCTCGGCCGCCCAGAACATGAACCCGAGCATGCCGGCGGTGGCGCCCGCGCCGTTGGGCGCGACCGACTGCACGTACGGGGCGGTGGCCTGCTGCACCGAGTTGGCGTAGTTGACGCACTCCGGCAACGGCTTGTTGCCGTAGGCGATGTAGAGGCCGCCGGTGAACTTGGCCGGGGCGAGCGGCGGCACCGGCGGGCTGTACTGCGGCTTGCCGTCGACGTGCTCCTGCCAGCTCGACTGCGACGAGCTGGCAGAGGCGGGCCGGGCGGCAACCATCGCGTTGGCGTAGTCGAGGACCGGGGTGTCGGTGCGCAGCCAGTCGGCGGTGGCCTTGCGGTTGAGGGCGATCAGCCAGCGGTCGCCGGCGGCGACGTCGATGGTGAGCCGGGCCTCGGGCCGGGCGCCGGTCGGGTCGTACGGGTGGACCGCCCGGTAGGCGGTGATGAAGGACTGCAGGCCGGCGACGTTCGGGTCGGTGTTCTGCTCGTAGTCGATCTCGATGCCGACGCCGAGCCGGGTGGCGACCTCGGCGGCCCGCTGGCCGAGCAGGGTGGCGTTCTCGGCGAGGGCGGCGTCCCAGTCGTCGGTGTAGGTGATGCCGCCGATGGAGAGCATCACCCGCACCCCCCGCGCGGTGAAGTACTGCACGATCTCGGCGGTCATGCCTCGCGGCACACCGTCGAGGGTGGTCGCGTCGGTGGTCTGGTGCAGCAGGTCGAGCGGGTTGACGAAGCTCAGCACGACCAGGTTGACGGAGGGCCGGCCGTCGCCCCGGTCGATCAGCCAGTGGTTCTGGCCGTCGAACTCGGCGACGGTGCGCGGGGTGGTCCAGGTGCAGTAGTCGTTGCCGCAGTGCCAGGCCCCGTAGACCTGCACCGGGGCGGCGGCGAGGGGGGTGGCGGCCGGCCGGGGCGGTGGGGCGGCGGCGGCCGGGGTGGTGGTGGCGAGGGTGAGCAGGAGCGCGGCCAGGGGTACCGAGCGTCGCATGGGGACCTCCCCGATCGATCAGTACACCTTGTTTACAGTGCTCTGACGACCGTCGTCAATGCGTACCGGCGACCTCGTCGCGGACCCACCGCTGGAAGGCCGGGCCTCGGGTCCGCTCGGTGCCGGGCCGCCCTGCCGGGCCGCGACCGCCCGGCCGATCAGCTCGGCGTGCCGGCCCCGCGCCATCAGCCACCGCCCTGCGTCCACCTTGGACAGCCAGGCCCCGGTACGGACCCGGACCAGCGAGCGGCAGGCGCCCAGCACCGCGTCCTCGGCGCCGGGGGCCGGAGCGTCCCCCGCCGGGGTGGGCAGCGCCAGCCACCAGTCCAGCGCGGTCACCAGCAGCCCGCGCAGGTCGGCCGGGGCCGGATCGGCGAACACCTCGACCGGGGGCGGGCCGAGCAGGGCCAGCCCGGCCTGGCGCAGGATGCTGCGGTCGAGGGCGTACCAGAACCAGCCGTCGGCGGCCGGCCGCTCGGCCGGGTCGTACGTGGCACGGAACGGCATGGCCGCGCCGGTGTTCAGCTCCACCTCGAAGCCCGGGTCGGGGATGCCGGAGCCGGCCACGTCCCTCCGGTAGGCGACCAGTTCCAGGCCGCGCGCCGGGCAGGGCAGTGACTCGTGCCGCAACCGCGCCACCAGCTCCCGCTTCGCCGGCCCGGTCACCGGCCCGGCCGTCACCAGGGCCACGTCCACGTCGCTGCGTCCGGGCTGGTACGCGCCCAGCCCCACCGAGCCGGCCGCGTACGCGCCGACCAGGTTGTCGCCGAGCACCGCCCGGGCCCGGCCGACCAGCGCGGCCAGGTAGTCACCTACGTCGTGGTCCACGCCCCGCATCCTGCCCCGGGGCGGGGCGGGTCAGTGCGTCGGGTCGGGACAGCAGACGGTCAGCGCACCGGGGACGACCTTCACCTTGAGTCGCTTCGCCGTCGACCGGGCGCCCCCGTCCAGCTCGTACGTCTTGGGGGCGGCGAACCGGACCCTGACCTTGCGACCCCGGGTCATCCGCAGGAAGGGTGAGTCCTCGGACCGGCCGCCGGCCATCCGGCCCAGCGTACGGGCCCAGTCGACGGCGCCGCTGGCGGTGGAGACGCCGATCTCCAGGGCCCCGTCGTCGGGGCGGGCGTCGTCAAAGGCGGGGATGCCGCCGGTGATCGTGCCGACGTTGCCGAACAGCACGCAGCTCGCCTCGCCGTCGAACCAGTCGGCCCCGTCGACCCGGATCCGGGTACGGACGCACTCGCCCCGCACGTGCCGCAGCCCGGTCCAGACGTACGCGACCCGACCCAATCGGCCCTTGAGCTTGCGGTCGGCGTCCCGGATCAGGTCGCCGTCGAAGCCCGCGCCGGCCATCACCGCGAAGTGCTCCCCGTTGAGGCGGCCCAGGTCCAGTTTGCGCCGCCGGCCGTGCAGGGCGATCCGGACCGCCTCGGGCAGGTCGGCCGGGATGCCGAGGTTGCTGGCGAACAGGTTCGCGGTGCCGGCGGGCAGGATACCCATCGGCACCGCCGAGCCGGCCAGCTTGTCGGCGCACCGCTGCACCATCCCGTCGCCACCCCACACCAGGATCAGCTCGGCGCCCTTGTCGAGCGCCTTGCGCACCTTCTTCGGCGCCTTACGGCTCTTCGGCACCTCGTACCAGAGGAGCTTGCCGACCCCGGCCGAGACCAGGGTCGTCCGCAGCTCGTCGAGGCCGCCGCCGAGGACCTTCTTCCGGTGGGCGACGACCGCGACGACGCCGGCCGCGGCGGTGGGAACGTCGGCGGACGGACGGTCGACCGTGCTCGTGCTCATGGCCTCGGGTGGTACCCAAACGGCGGATCCCTCACGCCTGTCCGGTCACCAGATGTCGGCCGGTTTCGATCGGCTCCGGTCTGTGATCGGCCCACCGCCTTCGGTAAAGTACGGAGCGTTGTCGTCGGCGCTTGCCGGCGACCGGAGAGGTGCCGGGATGACTCGACCGGGCGGGCGACTGGTGCGGGTCACGCTGCGCCTCGGCCTGCTTCTCGGCGGGGTCGTCGCCGGGTGGGGCGCGCACGAGATCGCGACCGTCGGTGACGCGTACGCGGCCGACCGACCGGCCCCGGCCCACCACACCCCGCACCTTTTCACCGGTACGCACGGCCCGCACTCCGGGTCGGCGCCGACCACCGTCCGGCACCGGCACCGACCGACGGTCGACGGTCGCACCCCGGCGCCGCCGCGCCGGGCGACGCCGAACCGGCCGCCGGCACAGGCAGCAGACACTCCCCCGGCGCGGCACCGACCCGCGTATCGGCCGAGCGGGCAGCGGCGGGCGGACCGTCCCCCGGCCCCGTCCGGCCGACCCGGGCCGTCGACGACCGCCGGTGATCCCCTTCGTCCGACCACGCGCGCCGCTCGCGTCGTGCCGACACCCGGCCCGGTCGCCGACCCGGCCCCGCCGGCCGCGCTACGACCCGGCGCCGACCCGGTCGGGACGGGAGTGGTGGACCGGGTGGCCGGCGCGCCGCGCGCGGTGACCGGGCCGCTCGGCCCGATCGGGGTGCCGCCGTGGCACGGGCTTAAGCCGGTACTCGATCCGCTCGATCCGGTGCTCGATCCGCTCGAGCCGATGCTGAAACCGCCGAAGACTCCGAAAACCCCGAAACAGCCGCCCCCGGCGCAACCGGCGACCGACGTACCGTCCCCGCCCACCGCTCCGCCGCCGGCCCAGCCCGCCGTGCCCGCACCCTCCGACGATCTGGTCGGCCCGACATCCTCGATCCGACCGGTCACGGTCACGGCCGCCGACTGGGCTGCGCCGTCCGCTGCGACGCGCCTGGCGCCAGGATCGGCGTGGGGGACCGCCGCGAGGGGCGACCCGGTTCCGTCCCGGTCCACCCGGACGCACGGGCCCTGGCCGGTCAGCCCGGACGTCGCCCCCGTACCCGGCACCAACGCCCCGGGCACTTCCGGCGCCAGCTCCGCCGCCGCAGGGCACGGCGAACTGGCCGACGCCTCCGCGCCGGCCTGGACACCGCCCGCCCGGCCGGGACGCCGGTGCCCCGACGCCAGCGGCGACGCTCTCCCGTCCCGCGCGCCCCGACCGGGCACCCGTCCCGCCTGACCGACGAGCCGGTGCGTTCCGCCCCCGTGGCGGGCACCGGCTGCTCCGCGTACCTGCCTGCCTGACGGCCCCTGGTGGCCGGCGCCGGCCCCGCGGAGAAACCCGCGCCACGCCGGCGGTTCCTTCCCGACCTAGCCGATCACGACATGACCAGGAGTTCCCATGAGCGTGAGCACGCCCGTCGTCCGGGCCCGGTGGTGCGACATCGACCGGATAGTCGACCTCGTCAGCGACGCCGTCTCCCCGACCCCCCTCGGCGCCTGGCTCGTCCCGGACGAGCGACGCCGCTCCGGTGTCCTCGCGGCCGCGGCCCGCATCTGGGTCGAGCACGCGCTGCTCTTCGGCGACGCGTTCCTGCTCCCGGACGGTACGGCCGCAACGGTCTGGTTCCACCGCTACCGGCCCATCCCGCCCCCCGCCCGCTGCCCGGACCGCCTCGCGCAGGCGTGCGGGGCGGACCACGAGCGGTTCCTCGACCTCGGCCGGGCGCTCGCCGCACGGCGCCCCGTCGAGCCGCACATCCACCTGGCGATGCTGGCCGCACCGGGGCCGGCCGGGTTCCGGCGGGCCGCCGCAGTCCTCACCGGCGCGCAGCGCTGGATGGACACGCTGAGCCTGCCGACCTACGCGGAGGCCCTCACCGACGCCGACCGGGACCTGTACCGGCGGCACGGCTACACGGACCGGGACGCCTTTCCCGTGCCGAGCGGCATGCTGGCACAGCCGATGTGGCGCCTGTCGCCGTTCTGGACCGGCCGGTCCGGCGGAAACGCCCGCTGGCCCGCACGTCGGCCACTGGTCCGGGGACGCAACGGCCGGTCCGGCGCGGCGCTGAAACAGGCCTGACCGGCGACCGCGGGCACGGACCGGGACGGTCCCGAGCGGGACCGCCCCGGAGGTCGCCGGTCAGCGCAGCAGCGGATCGGCGTGGCTCACCAGTTCGAGGGCCTGCTCGGGGAACCAGGCCCCGGCGGCCGGATCGACGATGCCGCCCCGGGCCGGGTCGTGCCCGGTGCCGGTGCCCCGGTCGCACTGCCCGTCGGACTGGCCGGGCGTCTTCACCCAGAGGAACGCGTCGGCGAGCGGGTCACCGGTCGCGGTGGTGGGGCGCAGCCCCAGGCCCCGATCCGGCGGGTTGCACCAGGTCTGCGGGTCGGGCCAGGAGACGCCGGCTGGTGGCGTCCACGGTCCTCGCCCGTTGCGGCTGGTGTCGATCACGAAGTGGGCGAGCCGGTCCGCCGGCACGTCCCCGACGTTCTCCGCGTACCAGGCGTCGGTGCGACCCCAGGTGCTGAAGTCGGTGGGGTCGGCCGGGTAGTACTGGCTCGCGCACCAGTCGAAGTGACCGCGCGCCCAGTCCGGGCCGGCGGCGCCGTAGTGGAGGCACTTCGAGATCCAGTTGCCGAACTTGAGCTGCCGCTCGATGGTCTCGTAGTTGGAGACGTTGAGGAAGAAGCCGTCGGCCTTGCCGACCCCCGCCCTGACCAGCCGGTCGGCGATGTCGCCGACGCCGAGCCAGGCGCTGTGCGTGCCGTCGAGGTAGACGCTGGCCCGGGGCAGCGCGGTCAGCACGTCGACGGCGTGGTTGAGCATGGCGAACCGGTCGGCGGCGGCGGTCGCCGGATCCGCCTCGGCCGGTCTGCACCACTCCTGGTCGCCGTTGATGGTGGTGTACCAGGGGATGATGCCCAGCCCGTCCGGTTCCAGCATGACCGCCACCTCGTGGTCGCCGATGCCGGCGGCGAAGGCGTCTATCCACGCCTCGTAGTCGGCGACCGAGTCGGCTCCGCCCGCCGAGTACTGCGAGCAGTCGCGGAACGGGATGTTGTAGGCCACGAGGACCGGCACGGTTTTCCTGCCCGCGGCCCGCTTCACCTCGGCCTTGACGGACTGGGTGAGCGCGTGCCCCGAGCCGCCGGTCACCCAGACGGCCTGGGGCGTACGGATCATGGCGCCCAGCTCGGCCGCCCGGCGGTACTGTCCGGCGGCGGTCAGCTGGGCGATCTGTGCCACGGCCCCGTGGTCGGGGCGGGGAGTGTAGAAGGTGGCGCCGTCGCGGATCGCCGCGCCGGCCGGCGCCGGCGCGAGCGGCACGGCCGCGGCGAGAGCGACGGCGGCGAGACCGGTCGCGGCGCGCCGGCGGATGGGTGTCAGGGCCACGTCGATTGCTCCTGATCAGACGGGGGAACGACGCGTGGGAGCGTTCCCGCAGCTCGTCCGAGGGTGCCCGGTCCACACCCGACTGTCAATGTTTCCGGCTGATGAACACCGGCGCACGAGTGGCGACGTGAGGCGACCACACCGGGCGCGAGCCGGCCGACGCACCCCGAACCAACCACGGAGAGTGTTCAGTCGGCGACCCGGCTCCGGGGGTGCGGGGCGGCGACCGACGCCACACCTGGTGACGGCGGGCGCGGACGGTGTCGTCGCAGCTCCGCTAGCCTGCAGGCCGAGCATGGACACGATTCGGCCGAGCAGTCGGAGGGTATCGGGTGCGGGTGCTTCCTACCGGTGACAACGAGAAGGCGGACGGTTCCACGGCCCCGACCCCGGGGCGGAAGGGCCGACGCCACCGTCTGCTGATCTTTTTGGCGGTCTTCACACTGCTGGCCGGCTCCGGCCTGCTCGCGGGGGGCTACTACTTCGACAGCGTGCCCACCCCCACCGACCTCAAACTGCCCGAGTCGACCACGGTCTACTACGCCGACGGCCGCACGCCGATGGCGAAGCTCGGTGCGGAGAACCGCACCATCGTCCCGTACGACCAGATGAACGACTCGGCCAAGGAGGCGATCGTAGCGGCCGAGGACCGCACCTTCTGGACCAACAAGGGGGTGGACTTCACCGGCGTGCTCCGGGCCGCCTGGTCGAACCTGACCGGCGGCCAGCGGCAGGGCGCCTCCACCATCACCCAGCAGTACGCCCGGGTCGCCGCCGACCTGCGTGGGGTGACCTACTCCCGGAAGCTGCGCGAGGCGGTCATCGCCTGGAAGCTGGACGACAAGTACAGCAAGGACCAGATTCTCGGCTTCTACCTGAACACGGTCCCGTTCGGTCGGGGCGCGTACGGCATCGAGGCGGCCGCGCAGACGTTCTTCGGCAAGACGGTGCGCCGGGACGCACCGCCGGCCCAGCAGCTCACCAGGGCCGAGGCGATGGTGCTCTGCGCGATGGTGAAGCAGCCGGAGGCCGACCCGAACGACCCCGAGGGCTCCCCCGGTTACGACCCGGCCCGCAACGCCAGAGCCAAGCAGAACTCGATCGACCGCTGGAACTACATCCGCGACGGCATGGTGAAGCTGGGCTACCTCACGCCCGGGGAGGCGGCGAACCTGGCCTACCCGGACGACGTGAAACCGATCGACAAGAACGCCGGCCAGTCGGAGCTCGACGGGCCGGCCGGCCTGGTGGTCCGGCACGTGCTCAGCGAGCTGCGCCAGACCGAGCAGTTCCGGGGCAAGACGGACGAGGTCATCCGCGACGGCGGGTACAAGATCGTCACGACCATCGACAAGCGGGTCCAGGACGCCGCCGAGGCGGCCGCGGACATCCGCCGCGACACCGCCCCGGAGGCGGTCCGGGACCAGCCCAAGAACTGGCAGGCCGCGCTCGTGTCGGTGGAACCGGGCACCGGCCGGGTGCTGGGCTACTACGGCGGCAACAGCGGCTCCGGTGCCGACTACGCCGGCTGGTACTACGACGAGCAGGGGCAGGCGCGCGGCTTCGGCCAGCACCCGCCGGGCTCGTCCTTCAAGGTGTACGACCTGGCCGCCGCCGTGGAGAACGGCATCTCCGTGAAGCAGCACTTCGACTCGCCGGACACCAAGGAGTTCCCCGAGTCGGGACGGACCAAGGGCAGCTCGGCCGGCCCGATCCGCAACGCCGAGCACGCGCCGTGCCAGCCGAACTGCGCCCTCTGGGAAGCCACCGTCGCCTCACTGAACGTCACCTACTTCGAGCTGACCGAGAAGCTGGGCATCGCGAAGGTCATGGACATGGCCAAGCGGGCCGGGGTCAACTCGATGTGGGAGACGGTCAAGGGCAACCCGCAGCCGCAGCGGGTGGACCTGCGCGACCAGCCGACCGAGGAGGTCGCCAAGCGCTTCTCCACCGAGGTCGGCATCGGCCAGTACGGCATCAGCGTGCAGGACCACGCCAACGGGATGGCCACCTTCGCCGCGGGCGGCAAGCGCGCCGAGTCGCACTTCGTCCGGTCGGTCACCAAGGGCGAGGACAAGGTCTACACCGAGCAGCTCAAGGGGACCGACCTCGGCCTGGACAACGAGGCGATCGACCAGCTCGACTGGACGCTGCGCCGGGTGAAGGCGGCCAAGCTGAACAACGGCTGGGACTCGGCGGGCAAGACCGGCACCTGGCAGGCCGGGCAGAGCACCACGCAGAACGTGCACACCTGGATGGTCGGCTGGACCGGCGCGCTGGCCTCCGCGGTCTGGCTGGGCACCACCGACGGCAAGCCGTTGAAGACGAAGAACGGCAGCTACGAAGTGTACGGCTCGACCGGCCCCGGGCCGATCTGGCGGCAGTTCATGGAGCAGGCCACCGCCGCGATGAAGCTCGACCCGGACAAGTACCGCTTCGGCGACCCGGCGTTCCCGGACGACACCCCGACGCAGACCGCCCCGGCCTCGCCCGCGCCGGCCACCTCGGCGCCTTCGCCGACGGCACGGCCGACACCGACCGCGGAGCCGTCCAGCCCGAGCCCCAGTCCCAGCGAGCGGCCGACCCAGCCGCCGTCCGTCTCGCCCTCGGTCAGCCCGCTGCCGAGCCTGTCGCCGTCACGGACCAAGCGACCGCAGGGCTGACGCTTGCCGGCCCGCCGCCCCGGCGGTCGGCCTGCTGGCATGATCGGCTCGTGGAGCAGTCGACGGCCGACGCGGTCCGCGCGGCGTGGGCCGCGCTGGACGGCGACCCGGTGTCCGCCGAGGCGGTGGAGCTGCGCGGCCCGGCGGGCACCCTGCCCGCCCGGCTGCCCGTCACCGAGTTGGCGGTTGCCTGCGTCGCCGCCGCCGCACTGGCCGCGACGGAGCTGGCCAGGACCAGGGGCCAGCACCCGCCCGGACCGCTGACGGTGGACAGCCGGGCCGTCGCGGTGGCCTTCACCAGCGAGCGGCACCTGCGGGTGGACGGGCGGCCGTTCACCGGTTTCGCGCCGCTGTCCCGGTTCTGGCCGGCCGCCGACGGCTGGGTACGCACCCACGCCAACTACCCGCACCACCGGCGCCGGCTGCTGTCCGCGCTCGGTTTCGACCCGGCTCGGACCGACGACGACGCCCTGGTCGACGCGGTGGCGGAAGGCATCCACGGGATGCCGGCGGCCGCCGTCGAGGAGCAGGTCCAGGCCGCCGGCGGGCTCGCCGTCGCGAGCCGCACCCCGGCCGGGTGGGACGCCCACCCGCAGGCCGTGGCGGTTGCCGCCGAACCGCTGGCCCGGCTGGCCGCCGCCGGCGCGGCGGCGCCCCGTCGGCTGCCGCCCGCGCCGGACGGGCTGCCCGCCGCCGGGATACGGGTGCTCGACCTGACCCGGGTGATCGCCGGGCCGGTGGCCACCCGGTTCCTGGCGCTGCTCGGCGCGGACGTGCTCCGGGTCGACCCGCCGGGCCTGCCGGAGATCCCGGCGCAGCACCTGGACACCGGCTCGGGCAAGCGGTCGACCCTGCTCGACCTGGGCCGGCCCGCCGACCGGGCCCGCTTCGACGGGCTGCTCGCCGACGCCGACGTGCTGGTCACCGGCTACCGACCAGCGGCCCTGGACCGGTTCGGCCTCTCCCCCGCGGCGCTGCGCCACCGCCGGCCCGACCTGGTGGTGGCCCGGCTGTCCGCGTGGGGCACGGCCGGCCCGTGGGCGAACCGGCGCGGCTTCGACAGCCTGGTCCAGGCGGCCACCGGCATCGCCGAGGTCGAACGCCGAGCGGACGGCGCCCCCGGTGTGCTGCCGGCGCAGGCGCTCGACCACGGCACCGGCTATCTGCTGGCCGCGGCCGTGCTGCGGGCCCTGGCGCTGCGGGACCGGCAGGGCGGCGTCTGGTCGGCCGACTTGTCGCTGGCGCGTACCGCCCGGTGGCTGCGGCGCGACCTGGCGGTCGGCTCCACCCCGCAGGGGAGCACACCCGACCCGGCCGGCTGGTGCGACGAGCGGGACGCCCCGGCCGGCCGGCTCCGCTACGCGCTGCCGCCGGTCACGCCGCCCGGCGGGCCGCGTACCTGGGCGGCCCCGCCAGGCCCGTGGGGCGCCGACCCGCCGGCCTGGCTGCCGGCGCCCTGATGACGGGCGGACCGGTCAGGGGGCCAGCACCAGCTCACGCAACCTGCCGTCGAGGGTGTCGCGTCCACCCCGCCCGGCCAGCCCCGCAGCAGCGCCCCGCCCTTGGCCACCAGCACCACGGCCGGGGTTCCCGGACGGCGTACGACCGCCAGATCGCGCCGTCGTCGTCGGCCACGACCGGGTACCCGACCCGGTGCTCCCGCAGGTAGCGCTGCACGTCCCGCAGCTTGTCCTCGGTGGCCACCCCGACGAACACCACCTCGTCCCGGTGGGCGCGGGCCAGCTCGCTCAGCGCGTCCTGCCGCTGGGCGCAGCGGGTGCACCACGAGGTGGAGAAGACCAGCACCGACCGGACGGTCGGCCCACAGGTCGGCGAAGGCGACCCGGCTGCCGTCGGTGAGCGGGCCAGTGACGGCCGGCGCGCCGGGCGCCCCGGCCGGGGCCGGCGGCAGCGTGAGACCCGCGGGCACCGGGCCGGGCAGCGTCCCCACGCCACCGGCGACCGGCTCGGGCCGGGCCGGAACTTCCGGAAGGGGGTCGCCGCGCTGCCCGCCGGGTAGCGGAACCCGGGCCCGGTGCCGGGTACGCGGGCGCGGCGGCCCCGAACCCGGCGCCGCCCCGCGCCCGGCCACCGGACGCGGAGAGATCACCGTCACGGACCTCCGGCCCTGTCCGGCGGGACCTCCGTGACGGAATGCTTCCGGGCGGCGGATGCGGGCCGTCCGTCGACGAGGGGTGGGGTGTCATGCGCGTGGTGTCGGAATCCGGGTTGGCGACGGCGCTCGGACGGTTGCCGGGCGTGCCGAGGGTGGTGGCCAGCGGCAACCACGTGCCGCCGCGGCAGGCCCTGGCCGTGCTCGACGCCGCGCTGCCCGAGTACCGGCTCTACATGCTGAACGCCCCGCACGGCATCCCGGACCGGCCCGGGGTGCGCTACGAGACCTCGTTCGTGGGGGCCGGCATGCGCGGCCATCCGCGGCTGTCGTACCTGCCGAGCCGGCTCTCCCTGGTGCCGGTGCTGCTGCGGGACCGGCTGGCGCCCGACGTGGTGGTCCTGCACACCACCCTGCCCCGCGGCGGCACGGTCAGCCTCGGCGTCGAGGTGAACATCCTGCCGGCGGCGATCGAGGCGGCCCGGGCCCGGGGCGGGCTGATCGTCGCCCAGGCGAACCGGCAGATGCCCTGGACCCACGGGGACGCCGAGCTGCCCGTCGAGGCGGTCGACCTGGTGCTGGAGGTCGACGAGCCGCTGCCCGCCGCGCCGGTCGTCGAACCGGACCCGGTGGCCGCGACGATCGGCGCCCGGGTCGCCGCGCTGGTGCCCGACGGAGCGACCCTGCAGGCCGGCATCGGCGGCATCCCCGACGCCACCCTGGCCGCCCTGGCCGGCCGGCGTGACCTGCGGATCTGGTCGGAGATGTTCAGCGACGGGGTGCTCGCCCTGGAGAAGGCGGGCTGCCTCGACCCGGACAGTCCGGTCACCGCCTCGTTCTGCTTCGGCTCGGCCGAGTTGTACGACTGGGTCGACGGCAACGAACGGGTCCGGATGCTGCGCACGGAGCAGACCAACGACCCGGCGCTGATCGCCCGGCGCCCGGGCCTCGTGTCCATCAACGGCGCCCTCGAGGTGGACCTGTTCGCGCAGGCCAACGCGAGCCGGATCGGCACCCGGGTGCACTCCGGGTTCGGCGGGCAGACCGATTTCATCGTGGGCGCGCTGCACTCCCCCGGCGGCCAGGCGATCATCGCGCTGCGCTCCTGGCACCCGAAGGCCGACGTGTCCGGCGTGGTCCCGCTGCTGTCCGGACCGGTCACCTCGTTCCAGCACACCGCGATCGTCACCGAGCAGGGCTGCGCCGCGGTGTGGGGCCGGGACGCGGTCGAGCAGGCGCAGCAACTCGTCGACCACGCCGCCCACCCCGACGCCCGCGACGGCCTGCGTGCCGCCGGTCGCCGGATGGGCCTGCCGCTGCCCTAACCTCGCCCCGCCCTCACCCACCCCGACCGGCCGCAAGGTTGATCATGAGATTGGCGGCGCGACACGCCGCGAACAGCGTCGCCAACCTCATGATCAACGAGGCCGGGTGGCGGGGCAGCGGGACGAGGACGGGCTGGGGTTGGTGGCGGAAGGGCTGCCCGGTGGGCAGGATGGGTCGGTGAGCACAGAGGTACGGAATACGGACGGCGTCGTCGAGCAGGCGTCGCACGGTGGGGAGCCGCACCGGACCGGCGGCCTCGCCAGCCGGCTCAACTGGCTGCGCGCGGGCGTGCTCGGCGCCAACGACGGGATCGTGTCGGTGGCCGGGATCGTGGTCGGCGTGGCCGGTGCCACTCCGGCCCGCGGGCCGATCTTCACCGCCGGACTGGCCGGCCTCGTCGCCGGCGCGGTGTCGATGGCGCTCGGCGAGTACGTCTCGGTGAGCAGCCAGCGCGACAGCGAGCGGGCCCTGCTGGACAAGGAACGCGCGGAGCTGCGGGACATGCCGCAGGTCGAGCTGGCGGAGCTGGCCGCGCTCTACGAGGCGAAGGGGCTGCGACCGGAGACCGCCCGGCAGGTGGCAATCGAGCTGACCGAGCACGACGCCCTGGCCGCGCACGCCGAGGCGGAGCTGAAGGTGGACCCGGAGAACCTGGCCAGCCCCGGCCACGCCGCCTTCGCCTCGGCGGTGGCGTTCGTCACCGGCGCGCTGCTTCCGCTGCTGGCGATCCTGCTGCCCCCGCCGGCACTGCGGCTGCCGCTGACCGTTGCGGCGGTGCTGCTCGCCCTGGGCGTCGCCGGTGCGGTGAGCGCCCGGATCGGCGGCAGCAACCCCCGCCTGGCGGTCGCCCGGGTGGTGCTCGGCGGCGCCGCCGGCCTGGCGCTGACCTGGGGCATCGGTCACCTGTTCGGCACCGCGGTGAGCTGACGCGAAGGTGCCGGGCACGGGTGGGTTCCCGTGCCCGGCACCGCCCGCGGGCTACAGCTCGCGGACCCGTACGTCGCGGAACTCGATCAGGTCGTTCGTGCTGTGGTTCTGCAACCCGACGAACCCGCTGAGGAACTGGCGCAGGTCGGTCGGCGGGTCACCGGCACGGGACGACGCCTTGCCCGGCGTGTTGTCGAACTCGTTGATCACGACGCCGTTGCGGATGATCGTGTAGTGCTGGCCGACCACCCGGACCTCGTAGTCGTTCCACCGGCCCTTCGGGGTCACCCCCGCCTGGTCCAGCGTGTTCGGATCGAAGTTGTAGATCGACCCGGTCTTCTGCGGCTCACCGGTGGGCCCGTCGTAGATCTGGATCTCGTGGCCGCAGTAGATCGCCACCCAGGCCTGCGAGGAGCGGGCCGAACCGACCGTGCCGCAGCTGCCGTCCGGCCGCTCGTCCAGCGGGGTCCGCGGGTCCGGGAACCGGGTGAAGACCCCGCTGTTGGCGTACGTGCTGCCGGCGGAGACGTCCCGGAACTTCATCCGCAGCGAGAAGTCGGCGAAGTCGTCCTTGGCGTACCAGAGCATGCCGAGCCCGCCCGAGCTACGGATGGACCCCTCCGGCCGCAGGCTGAACGACCCGCCCGGGGCCTGCCGCCAGTCGGCCAGCGACGCGGCGGTGCCGTCGAACAGCGACCGGTACCCGGCGACCTTGCCGATCGGCGACTGGGCGGCGACGCTGTTCAGCTTGGCCGCCTCCTTGTTGTCCAGGTCCCCGGCGCCGCGCAGGTCGTTGACCACGTCGGCGACGTGGCTGACGAACTCGCCGTGGTTCGACCAGTTCCGCTCGTCGTCGATCAGGTCGTTGACCGTGCAGCCGCCGCCGAGCTCGTGGTTGGCCACCCCGGTGTCGGTGTCGAGCAGGCGCACCGTCTTCCGGGTGTCCGGTGCCACGCAGCCGGCGGTGACGGTGAGCTTCGTGGTGGCCTTCTCACCGTCGGCGTAGGTCACCGTCAGCGTCACCTGGTAGGTGCCGTAGTCGGCGTAGGTGTGGGTCGGGTTGGCCTCGTGCGACTTCGCGCTGCCGTCGCCGAAGTCCCACTCCCAGGCCACGCCGCCGGCCCGGGCGCCGGTGAAGGCGATGGTCCGCGGCTGGCTGGGCGTCACCGGCCGCCACCCGGCGTCGCTCGGCCGCGGCGTGGCCTCGCCCCCGGTGTACGTGATCCGGATCAGCTTCTGGTTGCCGTGCAGGCTGAAGAAGCCGCCCGCGTAGTCCAGCATGTACAGCGCCCCGTCCGGGCCGAACTTGGCGTCCATCCAGGACTGGAGCTGGTTGCCGCCGGTGCCGGAGCGGATGATCTGGCGCAGGTCCTCGGCGAAGGCCGGCGGGCCCTGCGCGGTGACCTTGGTCGGGTCGACGGTGACGGCGATCCGGTTGTTGGCGTTGGACTCGTCACCGATGAACCACTTGTTGTCCCAGTACGCCGGCCAGGCCACGCCGCTGTCCGTGTCGACCTTCTCCCGCTGGTACGTCGGCCCGTCCATGATCGCCTGGCCGCCGCCCTTCAGGTACGGCT
This sequence comes from Micromonospora mangrovicola, assembly GCF_047200535.1. Classification (NCBI taxonomy): domain Bacteria; kingdom Bacillati; phylum Actinomycetota; class Actinomycetes; order Micromonosporales; family Micromonosporaceae; genus Micromonospora; species Micromonospora mangrovicola. The sequence continues at coordinate 27,507 of NZ_JBJZOG010000071.1, forward strand.
GGGTGAAGGTCTCCTCGCCGAGGACGTACGAGGGCAGTCCGCTGCCGTCGGCCCGCTCCGGGTAGACCGGGCCACCGCCCTGCGGCGAGTACCAGATCATGTTGTTCCTGGCCGCCGGAATGTCAACCAGGCCGGTGTTGCGCGGCGAGGTGTTCTTCAGGTTGTCGCAGTCGTACCAGCCGGTCAGCACGGTCGCGTCGGTGTTGCTGCGGTCCCGGTACGGCTGCTTGTCGCCCATGCAGTACGGCCAGCCCTGGTTACCGGCGGAGGTGATGATCGTGGCGGTCTCGTACTTCGCCGGGCCCAGGTCCGGGCTGGGCGCGCCCGCGTCGGGGCCGACCCAGGCGGCGGTCAGCCAGTGGTTGACCGGGTCCCAGGCGATCCGGGCGATGTTGCGCACGCCCATCACGTAGATCTCCGGGCGGGTCTTGCCGCCGCCCTCCTCCTTGCCGGTGAACAGGTTCCCGGCGGGGATGGTGTATGTGCCGTCGGCCTCCGGGTGGATGCGCAGGATCTTGCCGTTGAGGTCGTTGGTGTTGCCGGCGGTACGCCGGGCGTCCTGGAACGAGGTGCCCTTGAAGTCCTGCGTCCAGTTGTTGCCGGAGTAGCCGTTGGAGCCGCCGGAGGAGTTGCTGTCCCCGCTGCCGATGTAGAGGTTGCCGCTCTCGTCGAACGTCATCCCGCCACCGGCGTGGCAGCAGCTGTGAATCTGGGTGTCCCAGTGCAGCAGGTCCTTGCGGGTGCCCTGGTCGATGGCCTGCGCCGCGGCGTCGTAGGTGAACCGGGAGACGGTCCGCTGCCCGATCCGCCGGTCCCGGTCGATCGACTCGTGCGGCATCCAGTAGACGTACACCCAGCCGTTCTGCGCGAACTTCGGGTCGAGCGTGATGCCGACCAGGCCCTCTTCGTTCTTGACCAGCTCACTGCCGCTGCCCCGGTTGCCCATCACGGCGAGGGTGGTGAGCAGTTTGACCTGCTTGGTCTTCGGGTCCCAGCGGTGAATGGTGCCGCAACCGAGGCCGACCTTCGGGTCGTCCCAGCTCACGATCGGCCCGCCCGGGCAGGCCGCCTTGCCGATGTAGAAGACCCCGCCGTCGGGGGCGATGGTCAGGCCGTGCGGCTCGCCGATCTGGTCGAGCTGCCCGGGCTGGTTGGTGGTGGTGAGCCGCTCGATGCGGTAGTTCGAGGCGATGGTGGCCTGGCAGTCACCGCGTACCAGGCCGGCGGCCCACCGGATCGCGCCGGCCAGGTGGTTCTGGAACCGCTCGTCGCCGGTCCAGCTCGCCTCGGTACGCCCCATGCCGGTGTAGAAGGAGCGCCCGCCGTCGTAGTCCTGGCACCAGGAGATCGGATGGAACGCTCCGTTGCCGCTCAGTCCGGCGTCGTAGGTGCCCTCCTCGACCTGGGCGACGGTGTGCACCTTGCCGGTCGGGCTCGGGTCCCAGTTGATCCACTGGTCGGACCGGGTCCAGGTCAGCGGCAGCCCCTTGTTGGCCGGGTGCTGGCGGTCGGTGACGTCGACAGTGGCCTGCTGCACGGTGTTCTCCGGCGCGGGGCCGGCGTCCGGGCCGATCAGCCACAGCTCCGCCAGCTGGACCAGCGGCTCCCCGCTGTTCGCCGTGACGTTGAGCCGGTAGTGCTGGTAGGCCGTGGTGTTGGTGAAGCTGTACTGCTTGGTCTGGAACCGCTGCGGGAAGGTCTCGTTGCTGCGGGTGTCCAGGTCGGTCCAGGTGGTGCCGTCCTGGGAACCCTGCAGGGTCCAGTTCTTCGGGTCCCGGCCGGGGAAGTCGTTGGCCGAGGTGAGCGCGTACCGGCTGACCGCGACCGGCTTGGCCAGCTGCACCGCCAGCCAGCCGGTCGGTGAGAAGGTCAGCCACTTGGTGCCGGTCGACCCGTCGATGGCCTTCGCGGCGGTCTCGTTCGGCGGGTTCTCCCCGCTGGCGGTGGCCGAGACCGCCTTCTCGGCGTTGGGCAGGCCGGCAGCCGGCCGGGTGCCGATCAGGCCGGTGAACCAGGACGACTCCGGTTGGGCGCGCGCGGCGTCGTGCACGCCGACGAACCCGCCGCCGCCCTTGACGTACGCCTGGAAGGCCGCCTCCTCGGCGTCGTTGAGGGTGACCCCGTTGGCGGAGAGGAACACCACGGACCGGTAGCGGGCCAGGTTGCCGACGTTGAACACGCCCGGGTCGGCGGAGTCGTCGACGGTGAAACCGTTCCGCTCACCCAGGTCACGGATGCTCGCGGTGGCCCGGGCCACCGGGTCGTCCTGCTTGTCGACCGGGCCGTGGAAGACCAGTACCTTCGCCGCCGCGGCGGCCTCGGCGGCGGCCGCCGGAGTCGGGGCGAGCGTCTGACCCGGCAGAGCCAGCAGGCCGAGTGCCAGGGCAGCGCCGGTGGCCAGCGCGCCGGCACGACGGCGGCGGCCGGGGCGACGCGGAGCGGTCGACGGGGGCGGTGTGGGTGTGGTGGGGCCCGTCGGGTCGGTGCCGAGGCGACCGACCCAGCGGGAGAACCGGAAATGGCGTCCGTGGGCCATCTCGACTCCTCCTGGTTGAAGGTTTCCGGGTTCGTCGATCGGCCGGTGAGAGTGAGGCGCTCACCGGGCGAGGGCGTACGGGTCCACCGGCGCCACCCGTACGCGGGCGGCCGGTGCGTGGTGCGGGCGGTGGTGGTGGCCCGGTGGCTGCCGGTCCTCGACGCTGAGGACGGCAGCTCCGGATCCGTCAGTTGTGCTGGTGGTCGCCGCCGTCGATGGCGGGTGCGGCGGCCGCCGGGGCGGCGTCGTGCTCGTGGTCCATGCCGGGCGGCATGTTCCCGTCCCGGTCCAGGACGTGCAGCATCGTCGACATGCCGGCGTCGGAGTGGAACTGCATGTGGCAGTGCAGCATCCAGTGCCCCGGCCCGACCGAGTCGCCGGCGACCAGCTGCATCCCGAACGAGTCGCCCGGGCCGAGCGCCTTGTTGTCGATGATCGGTACGGAGTCGGCGAAGGGCTGCCCGTTGCTCACCGTCCCGGTCCGGGTGTCCGCCCAGGAGTGCCCGTGCAGGTGGAAGGTGTGCATGTCGTTGCCGACACCGATCACCACGAACTCCACCCGCTCCCCCTGGCGGGCGATCAGGCAGGTCGGCCCGGGCTGCGGGTCCACCTCGTCGCACGTGTCGGTGGCCGCACCGCGGCGCAGGTTGATGCTCTGCCGGTCGCCGAAGACGACCGCGTAGGTCCGGTCCGGCTTCGGGTCGCCGGGCCGGCGGACCACCAGGCCGCCGAAGAGGCCAGCGGCGAGTCCCTGGGTGCCGTGCGGGCCGCCCACCACGTGGTCGTGGTACCACCAGTACCCGGCGGTGCCCAACGCCCCGGTCTTGGGGTTCCGCGGCTGGGCGTACCAGGTGTAGGTGCGGGACCCGCCCGACGGGACGTACGACCCGCTCTGCACGGTGCCGTCGGAGTCCTGGGTGTACTTCACGCCGTGCACGTGCAGGGAGACCCCCAGCGGGTGGTCCGGGTTGGTGCGCAGGGCCGCCAGGGTCGCCTCGGGCACCAGGTTGTGCAGGGTGATGGCGAGGCACTCCCCCTCCACCATCTCCATCAGCGGGCCCGGGTAGGACGCCGTCTGCGGGGTGAGGCCGTAGCCGAGCCGGACCTGGGTGCCGTCCTTGGGCAGCTCCACCGCGTACAGCTGGATGGTGCGGTCCGGCTTGGCGCAGCCGTCCGGACGCTCGGCGAACATCCCGGTTCGGGCGGCGGCCAGCCCGCCGGCACCGACCAGGGTGAGCAGCACGACCGCGGCGACCACCAGGAAGCGCCGCCCACCGGCACGGGAACGCTCGGGGCGGGGCTGCTCCGCCGCCGGTTCGTCCTCGACCAGCCGCCAGGCGCTCATCGGGCACCCCGCAACTCGATCATGCGCTGGTAGCTGCGCTCGGCCGCGCCCAGCGAGCCGGGCGGATTCGGCTGGGCGCCCGGCGCCGAGTCCTGCTCCCACAGGAACTCGAAGCGGCCCCGGCCCTTGAGCTCGCCGAAGAACTCGGCGAACGGGATCACGCCGGCGCCGAACTCCACGTCGGCGTAGGAGTTGCCCTGCTGCGGGTCGGGCAGCGGCACGCCGTCCTTGACGTGGAACAGCGGGTAGCGGTGGGGGTGGGCGTTGACGTAGTCGACCGGCCGGAAACCCGGGTACTTCCGCGCCCCGCCGTACGCCCACAGGATGTCCATCTCCAGGAACACGTACCGCGGGTCGGTGAGCTCCAGGAACAGGTCGTACAGCCGCACGTCCGGACGGTCCGTGGCGAAGGCGAACTCGATGGTGTGGTTGTGCTGGTAGAGCTTCAGCCCCCGGGCGGCGGCGGCCGCTCCCCAGGCGTTGAAGTCGGCCGCGGCCGCCTGGTAGCCGGCGATGGTCCGGGCGCCGGTGGGGGCCTGGGCGGTGCCGACGGCCGGCATGCCGAGGGTCTCGGCGACGTCCAGTTCCCACTCCAGGTTGGTGCGGAAGTCGTTCAGCCCTCGGTGGCTGCCCGCCGCCTTCAGCCCGTTGTCGTCGAGCAGTCGGCGGATCTGCTCCGGGGTGATGGCGCCGACCGACCCCTGGGTGTAGCCGGCGAACTCCACCTCCCGGTAGCCGATCCGGGACAACTCCTCGAAGACCGCGGCGAAGCCGACCTGGGCGATCTTGTCCCGGACGCTGTAGAGCTGGATGCCCACCTGCCCCTGCGGGATGAGCTTGCCGTTGGCGCACTCGGCGGCCCTGGCCGGCAGTGCCCCGGCCAGGCCGGCCGCGCTGACCGCGACCGTGGAGCCGGCCAGCCCGCGCAGCAGGGTCCGGCGGTCGATCCTGTTCCTTGCCATGGTGTCTGTCCCTTTCGCTCGCTCAGCAGCAGGTGTCGCCGGTGCCGCCCGTGCAGCAGGCGGTCAGCGGGGCGACCCGCACGTTCCGGAAGCTGATGACGTCACCGGTGCCGTGGTTCTGCAGGCCGACGTATCCGCTGGTGCTCTGCCGCCCGGCGCCGCCCGGGTCGTCCGCGCGGGGCGGGTCGAAGGCGGCGTCCGGGGCGTTGACGTACTCGTTGATCAGCACCCCGTTGCGGAAGACGGAGTAGTGCTGGCCGACCACGCGGATCTCGTAGTCGTTCCAGGTGCCCTTCGGGGCGACCGCGGCGCCGGCCAGGTCGACCCGGTCGAAGCCGTAAACCGAGCCGCTCTTGTACTGGTCGCCGTCGGTCCGGTCGAGGATCTGCAGCTCGTGGCCGTACTTGATGGCGACCCATTCGGGACGGGACTCGGCCGGGTGGTTGCGCACGTCGGGGAAGCGGACGAAGACGCCGCTGTTGGCCCGGCCGTCACCGGCGGCGTCGTCGCGCCACTGCAACTTCATGGAGAAGTCGCCGTACGCGGAGACCGGGTACCAGAGCATGCCGAGTCCCGGCAACGCCCTGCTGGTGACCGACCCGTCGGCGTTGCGGGTGAAGCCGCCCGCGCCGACGTGCTGCCAGCGGCCGAAGGACGCCGCGGTGGAGTCCAGGATCGGCTGGTAGCCGTCCTTGCCCACCGGTTTCCCGACGCCGGAGCGACCGGCCGCGCTGACCAGCTTGCCGTGCTCGGGGTGGGTGATGACGCCCAGGTGGTGCAGGTGCTCGGCGACGGCGGTGACGTACGAGACGAACGCGCCGTGGTTGGCCCAGCTCTTCTCGTCCTCGATGACGTTGTTGATCGTGCAGTCGCCGTCGACCACCCGGTTCGGTACGCCGCTGTCGACAGTGCCGAGCCAGACGGTCGGCCGGGTGTCCTGCACGCAGTCGGGCTGCGGTCCGCTGGCCGCCACGGTGAAGGTGACCGAGGCGGTGCCCGAGGTGTTGCCGGCCCGGTCGGTGGCCCGGTAGCTGAGGGTGTGCTGGCCCGGCCGGTCGACGGTGACCGGGGCGGTGTAGTGGGCGTAGGGCTGCGCGTCGAGGGAGTACTCGACCCGGTCCACCCCCGAACCGCTGTCCGCGGCGGTCAGGGTGACCGTCGCGCTGCCCACGTACGCGCCGTCGTCGTCGAGTTGCCCGGTCAGGGCGGCGGTGACGGTCGGCGGGGTGGTGTCCGGCGCGGGCGGGTCGACCACGGTGAACGACACCTGCTGGGCTGACGAGGTGTTCCCGGCCTGGTCGGTGGCCCGGTAACTGAGGGTGTGCTGGCCGACCTGGTTGACGGTGACCGGCGCGGTGTACGTGGCGTAGGGCTGT
>NZ_JBJZOG010000072.1:0-32806 GCF_047200535.1 Micromonospora mangrovicola
TCTTCGCGGCGGTGGCCTTGTTCGCGGTGGTCGTCTTCTTCGCGGCGACCGCCTTGCCGGTCGGGCGACGGGCGGGCGTGGCGGTGGTGGCCGCGGTCGCCTTCTTCCTCGCCACCCGGGCGGTCGTAGCAGTGGGCTTCCCGCCCGGGGTCTTGGCCGCGGTCGCCCCGGTCGCCCGCCTGGTGGCGGTCGCGACCTTCTTCGCCGCGGCCTTGTTCGGCATCGGGGCCTTGCGCGCCCCGGTGGCCTTTCGGGCGCTTCTCGGTCTGGTGGCCGCCTGGGCCATCGCTCCTCCTCGCGGTCCCGCCGCGACCGGACCGGTGGTGGGCGTGGTCCGGCGATGCCGGGCCGATTCGGCCCGCGCGGCGCGCGTGTCTTCCCGCCGGGTCGGTGCTCAAACACGCCGGGTGGGCGGGTTGCCGCCCGATGGTGCAAAGACGGCGTGGACACCGACATCGAGCACCGCCTCGCCGTGGCAGCCGCGGCGTCCGCCCGGGGTGGACCGCGCCCGCGCGGTGCCGCGGACCGCGCTGACCGGGGTGACCGGCACGTCCCCGACCGTCGTGGAGACGGAACGCGCCACGCTGCCGCGATCGGGGTGACGAGTAATTGGCCCAGTGATCGGCGTGCGAATCGGCCCTCCAGATGGGCCGATCGGGGCCCTAGCGTCGGTGGCGCAACCGCTTCCGCGAAGGGACCGAGAACGATGACGACCGCCGACATGTGGTTCGACCCGCGCTGCCCGTGGGCCTGGAACGCCTCCCGGTGGCTGCTGGAGGTGGAGCGGGTACGCGACGTGCGGGCCCGCTTCCACGTGATGAGCCTGGCCGTGCTCAACGAGGGGCGTGAAGGGCTGGAGGAGTGGTACCGGGAGTGGTTGAAGCCCGGCATGGGTCCGGTCCGGGTCTGCGTGGCCGCCGAGCAGAAGTACGGCGCCGAGGTGCTGCGCGACCTCTACACCGCGCTGGGCGACCGGATCCACCACGGGCGGGCGCCGATCGGCCGGGAGCTGTACGTCGCGGCGCTGACCGAACTCGGCCTGCCCGTGGAGCTGGCCGACGCGGCTGACTCCACGGACCACGACGAGGCCCTGCTCGCCAGCCACCACGCCGGCCTGGAACCGGTCGGCGAGGACCTCGGCACGCCGACCATCCACGTCACCGACGCCGACGGCCGGGTGAACGCGTTCTTCGGGCCGGTGGTGGCACCGCACCCGCGGGGCGAGGCCGCCGGCCGACTCTGGGACGGCGTGCTGCTGGTGTCCGGCACCGACGGCTTCTTCGAGCTGAAGCGGGCGCGTACCCGCCGGCCGATCGAGCACTGAGCCGTGCCCGGTCGCCTGCTGCCCGCGCCCGGACCGGCCCGCACCCTCGCCCTGGCCCAGCTGGCCAACTCCGTCGGTGACGGCGCGTTCCTCGTCACCTCCGCGCTCTACTTCACCCAGGTGGTCGGGTTGACCCCCGGACAGGTCGGGTTCGGGCTCTCCGTCGGCTGGGCGGCCGGCCTGCTCGCCGGCGTGCCGGCGGGCCACGCGGCCGACGGCAGGGACGCCCGGACGGTGGCGGTGCTGCTGGCCGCCGCCACCGGGCTCGCCGTCGCCGGGTTCCTGCTGGTCCGACAGCCGGCCGGGTTCGCGCTGGTGGCCTGCGTCTACGCCGGCTGCCAGACCGCCCTGGCGGCGGTCCGCCAGGCGCTGCTGGCCCGGCTGGTCGAGCCGGAACGGCGGACCGGGGTGCGGGCCCGGCTCCAGTCGGTGGTCAACGCCGGGCTCGGCCTGGGCGCGGCCATCGGTGGCCTGGCGTTGTGGGCGCACACCGCCGGGGCGTACCGGACGGTGCTGGTGCTGGACGCCGCTGCCTTCCTCGGCGCGGCCGTCCTGCTGCGGCGGCTCCCGGCCCGGCGCGGACCGGCTGCCCGGCCCGGGTCCGGCGGCGGCCGCCGGGCGGTGTTCCGCGACCGGCGGTACGCCCTGCTGACCGCGCTGAACGCGGTGATGATGCTGTACCTGCCGCTGCTCAGCCTGGTGCTGCCGCTCTGGGTGGCGCGGCGCACGGCGGCCCCGTCCTGGCTGGCCGCCGCGTTGCTGGTGGTGAACACCGTGGCGGTGATGCTGGCCCAGGTGCGGATGGCCCGTCGGGTGGTGGATCCGCCCACCGCGGTGCGGTCGCTGCGGCGCGCCGGAGCCGCCATGGCCGTCGCCAGCGGGCTGTTCGCCCTGTCCGCCGCCTCCGCCGTGCCCTGGCTGGCCGCGGGGATCCTGCTGCTCGGCGCCGGCGCCCAGGTCTACGCGGAGATGGCGCACGGCGCCGGGGCGTGGCAGCTCAGCTTCGACCTGGCCCCGGTCGACCGGCACGGGCTGTACCAGGGCTTCTTCGGCAGCGGCGTGCCGGTGGCCCGGATGCTCGGCCCGGTGCTGCTGACCTGGCTGATCGTCGACGGAGGCGGGGTGGGCTGGTTGGCCTTCGCGGTGCTCTACGCGGGTGCGGCGGCCGGCGCCGGGCTGCTCGTGCGGGGGCGGGCGCGGCGGTCGGTGGCGGTGCCGGCTCTGCCGGCGCCGGGAAGCTGAACCGCGGCCGGGCCGGCCGGCGGAGCGGTGGTCCGCCCGGCCCCGGCAGCCCCTACTCCGGCGGCAGGTCGACCGGCAGCGGCACCGGCCGTTTCGCCACCCGGTCGTCGCCGGAGGACCGCCCGCGCAGATGCCGCCCCAGCCAGGGCAGCAGGTGCCGCCGGGTCCAGGCCAGCTCGGCCCGGACCACCACGTGACGGGGCCGTCGGACGGCCATGGGCAGCGGCCGCGACCACGCGTCGTCGTAGCCGGACAGGCCGGCGGTGTGCGCGAGCGCGGCGGCGATCCGTACGTGCCCGGCCGTGTTGGCGTGCAGCCGGTCGTCACTCCACAGCCGAGGATCCGAGGCGACCGGGTGCGCGCCGAGGTCGAGCAGGGTGGCTCCGGTCTCGGCGGTGACCGCCCGGACGGCGGCGTTGAGCGTCAGCACCCGGCCGCGCAGCGGACGGGCGATCGGCATCACCGGCACCGGGTCGGGCAGGGTGAAGGTGAGCACCGTCGCGCCCTGGTCGACCAGCGCCCGCTGCATCGCGCCCAGATCCTCGGCCACCCGGTCGGCGTCGAACGACGGCCGGAGCACGTCGTTCATCCCGGCCACCACGGTGGCCAGGTCCGGGGCCAGGTCGAGTGCCACGGGCAGCTGCTCCGACCGGATCCGGCCGGTGGTCCGGCCCCGGATCGCGAGGTTGGCGTACTCCAGGCCGCCCTGGGCGCGGGCCACCGCGTGGGCGAACCGGTCCGCCCAGCCCCGGTAGCCGCCCGCACCGTCCGGATCGTCCAGCCCCTCGGTGGTGCTGTCGCCGATGGCCACGTACCGCTGCCACATCACGACCGCCAGCTTACGGACGGTGCCGGCGGTGGTCCGCAGCCGGCGGCGGGTAACCGCGCCACCGCGCCGGCCGTTAGCCTGGCAGGGTAGATGGACCTGACCACGGGGACACTCACCGGCGTGACGGGGCGTGCCGGATGAGCCCGACCCGACGCCACCTCGATCCGGACCAGGTCCGCCGCTATCTCGCCGCGTCGCTCGGCCCCGGGCCCCGGGTGACCGGGTGCGGGCCGCTGACCGGCGGTGGCTTCGCCGCGGTCTGGTGGGTGACCCTGGACGACGGGCGGTCCGTGGTGCTCAAGGTGGGCCCGCCGCCGCAGGTGCCGCTGCTGCGCTACGAGCACGACATGATCGGAGCCGAGGCGCGCTACCTGCGGATGGTCGCCGCGCGGGTCCCCAGCGTGCCCGTTCCGCCGTTGCTGCACCACGGCAGCGACCCAGAGCTGGGCGACTGGCTGCTCACCGGCCTGCTGCCCGGCCGCACCCTGTGGGAGCTGACCCAGGCCGGCGCCGACACCGACGAGGTCCGGATCCAGTTCGGGGTCGCCCTGGCCGCGCTGCACGGCGTCACCGGCGACCGGTACGGCTACGACTGCGGCCGCGCCGGCGGCACCACGTGGCGGGCGGCGTACCCGGCCATGTTGGACGACCTGCTCGCCGACGCGGCGGACTGGCGGGTGCCGCTGCCGGTGCCCGCGGCCCGGATCCGCGAACTGGTGGAGCGGCACGCCACCGTGCTCGACGCGGTACGCCGCCCGGCCCTGCTGCACTTCGACGGCTGGGCGGGCAACGTGCTCGCCGTCGACGGCCCGGACGGCACGCCGCGGCTCGCCGGCCTGGTCGACGGCGAGCGTCACCTCTGGGGCGACCCGCTGATGGACCTGGTCTCGCCGCTGCTGTTCCGGCGTACCGAGGACGAGCCGGACGAGCCGCTCGTCCGGGCGTACCGGACCATCGCGCCGTTCCCCCTGGACGCCGCGGTGCGTCGCCGGCTCGGCCTGTACCGGCTGTACCTCTACCTGCTCATGACGGTGGAGATGCCCAGCCGCGGCATCACCGCGGAGTCCGACCCGTGGCGGGTGGCCCGCCTCGCGGAACTGCTCGACCAGGAGTTGGCCGACCTCGACAAGCCCTGAGGCGGCTACAGCCAGCCCGAACGACGGAACAGCCGGTGCAGGGTGAGCGCGGCCGCCGCCATCACCAGCAACGCGGCGGCGTAGCCGTACCGCCAGCCCAGTCCGGGCAGGTGGCTGAAGTTCATTCCGTAGATGCCGGCCACCGCGGTCGGCACGGCGGCGATCGCCGCCCACGCCGCGATCTTCCGCATGTCGTTGTTCTGGTCGACGGCGAGTTGCGCCAGCCGGGACTGGAGGATCGAGTTGAGCAGGTCGTCGTAGGAGCCGATCCGGTCCACCGCCCGGGTGAGCCGACCCTCCACGTCGACGAACCAGCGGAGCAGCGCCGGCGGCGGGCCGTCGCCGCGCCGGTCCAGCAGCGCGCGCAGCGGCGCCTGCAACGGCAGCACCGCCCGCTTGAACTCCACCACCTCCCGTTTGAGCTGGTAGATGTGCTGGATGTCGGCGCTGCGGTCGCGGGCGAAGACGCTTTCCTCGACCCGCTCCAGGTCCTTCTCCAGGTGCCCGGCGACCTCCAGATAGAGATCGACCATCCGGGCGCAGACCGCGTACCCGACGGCCCACGGCCCTTCGGCCAGCACCCCCGGGCGGCCCTGGATGTCCGCCCGGGCCGGGGCGAGCGCGCCGGCCGCGCCGTGCCGGACGGTGATGACGAACCGGTCGCCGACAAAGACCATCACGTCGCCGGTGTCGATCACCTCGGAGGTGGCGGTCAGCTCGTCGTGCTCGACGTAGCTCGCCGTGCGCAGCACCAGCAGGGTCACCTCGCGGTGGCGCTGCACCGTCGGGCGGTGCCCGTCGGCGAGGGCCTGCGCGACGCTCAACTCGTCCAGCCCGAAGGTGCGCCCGACCGCCGCCATCACCGCCGCGCCCGGCTCGTGCAGGCCCAACCAGACGAACGCCCGCCGGTGGCGCCGGGCCCGCGCGTACGCGTCCGCGTAGTGCGGCCGGCCCGGCTCCCGCCGGCCCGCCAGGTATACCGCGCAGTCCACCACGGCGTCCGGGTTGGCCCGGCGGGGGGCGGGCACCGTCGCCGCGTCGCCGGGGCGCCGGAGCAGCCGGGCGAGGACGGTGGGCAGCCGGCGTCGACTCCCGGTGCTGCGTATCGTCGACCGGTCCACCGTGCACCTCCTTCGGCAACTCCGGTCGGCGCGTCTGGTGCCGCGCCCCGACCTGGAGCCGCCGTCCGCCGGACACCGACGGCCTACCGTACGGGGTGGACGCCCGGTGGTGGTGTCGGGCCGGCGTCAGCGGGTGGCGGTGGCGAAGACCACGATGTTGTCCGGGTAGCTGCCGGTGTGCGGGTTGAACCGGCCGCCGCAGGTGATCAGGCGCAGCCGGGCGTCGCCGTCGCCGCCGTACACCCGCTCGGTGGGAAAGTGTTCCTTCGGGTACGCCTCGACACCGTCCACGGTGAACCGTGCGACGCGGCCGTCGTCGCGGGTGATCCGCACGGTGTCACCGGGACGGAGCCGGCCCAGCTCGAAGAAGACTGCCGGCCCGCGCTGCGAGTCGACATGGCCGACCACGACGGCGTTGCCCGCCTCGCCCGGGGTGGGGCCGGGCCGGTACCAGCCGGCGATCTCCGGATGGTCCAGCGGTGGCACCTCCAGGGCGCCGTTGTCGTCGGTGGCCACCGGGACGATGTCGGCGTCGACGCCGATGCGGGGGATCGTGATCCGGACCGGCTCGGAGCGGGGGAGCAGCGGGCCGGGCGAGCCGGTGCGTTCCGCGGTGGGCGCGACCGACGCGCCCGGCTGCGGCGGTCGCGTCGAGTTGGTGCCGAGACCTGCGGAGAGCAGGCCGGCCCCGGTCGCACCGGCCAGGATGACGGCGGCGACGACCGCGAAGGTGCGGGCCCGCGTCGGCCCGCGTGCGGGGCTGTGCGGCGGCGACAGCTTCCCACCTCCGTCCGACGTGGGCGCGGTGCCCGCGCCGGCTGCGCCGGCGCGGGCATCCTCCGCCAAGGGATGGTGTGGCGGTGGTTCAGGCGACGACCGTGCCACGCCTACGGCGGCGCACCATCACGTACGTGCCGCCGGCGAGCGCCGCGGCGGCCAGCGCGCCGCCGGCGAGCAGCACGCCGGTGTCCCCGTCCGTGCCGCCGGCGCCGGCCTGGGCGCCGCCGATCGGGGTGACGGTGAAGCTGGCCGAGCCGCCGTTGCTGCCGTCGCCGCAGGTGGCGGTCACGGTGTACGTGCCGAGGGTGAACCCGGCGGTGAAGAGTTCGGCGCTGAGCCCGCCGCCGGCCGCAGCGGTGGTGGACCGGACGTTCTCGTCCCGATCGGGTCCGGTGACGCGGAAGATCGCGTCGCCGGACTTCGGGTTGCAGGTCGTGGTGAGCACGACGGTCCCGCCGACCGGGGTGGTTGCTGGTGAGACGGTGGTGTCCGCGAGCGCGGCGGCCGGAAGCAGCAGTGCGCCGAGGCCCACGCCGACCGCCGCCGATCCGAGTACTGACTGTGCCTTCATCCGCGTCTTCCCTCACTTTTCGTCCGCTGTCTGCGTGGGACGTCGTTCGGGTGGCCAACTCCGTGACAAGCACCGGTGTGGCCAACACTAGGAGGGTTGCGGTGATGACTCGGCGTAATTGAGAAATCTTCGTTGCCGTCCCGCGTTCCCGGTCGGGGCTCGGCGTGGTGGACATGCCCGACCAGTGCGGTCATCCCGCCCCGGGAGCTCGTGCCCGCTCGCGCGGAACGTCCCGTCGGCCGGCTCGGCGGCGGGTTCTGTCCAGTTTCCGCCCCGGCGACCTCAGCTGAGCCGCATCGTCACGTAGGCGACGTCCTCGCCCTCCGGCAGGTATCGCGACACCTCGGCGAAGCCCTGCGCGTACGCGAAGCGTGTCCCGTCCACGTTCGACTCCCAGACGATCGTCTCGATCCGGTCCGCCCCCAGCGCCCGGGCCTGTGCCAGCGAGCGGGCGTAGAGCTGCCCGCCGAAGCCCCGCCGTCGCCAGGGCGGCAGCACCCGGACGATCACCGTCGCGGTCGCGTCCGTAGGCGTCGGTGGGCGCACGGTCGTACACCCCACGGCCACGCCGTCCAGGTACGCGACCTCCAACCGGTTACGGGACAGCCGGTCCCGCACCTCGTCGGGGCTCAGCGGGTCGGCCGGGATGACCTGATTGTGGACGCGGCGCCAGTCCTCGGCCTCGGCCGGGCTCTGCACGGGGGTGACGTGAAGGTCGGACACGATGGCAGCGAAGCCGATCCGGCCTGCCACGTCAACGCCGCTGCGCTTCGCGCCTGCCGTTCGGCGTCCGGAAGGGACCGTTCGCCGCAGCCGACCGACCACTCCCGGCGACTGCGCCGTCACTCAGCTCGCGGCTGTGAGCAGCGAGAACTACAGTCGGCAGGAGTACCGCCGGATAGATCGCGGCACATGTCATGGTGAGGAGCGAGCCGATGACCAAACCTGACGGCGTCGAGGTCACCGGCGCCCACCGACCCGGGTACGACGAGATCCTCACCGCCGAGGCGCTGGCCTTCCTCGCCGACCTGCACCGCACGTTCGACGCGCGCCGCCGGGACCTGCTGGATCGCCGGCGCCGACGCGACGCCGAGCTGGCCGACGGCGGCACCCTGGACTTCCTGCCCGAGACCCGCGAGGTCCGCGAGTCCGGGTGGCGGGTCGCCGCGCCGGCCCCCGGCCTGGTCGACCGTCGGGTGGAGATCACCGGCCCGACCGACGCGAAGATGACCATCAACGCGTTGAACTCCGGGGCCAAGGTCTGGCTGGCCGACCTGGAGGACGCCAACACGCCGCTCTGGGACAACGTGGTCTCCGGCCAGCTCAACCTGCGCGACGCGATCGACGGCAAGCTGGAGTTCACCTCACCCGAGGGCAAGCGGTACGCCCTGCACGACGGCGACCTGGCCACCATCGTGGTCCGCCCGCGCGGCTGGCACCTCACCGAGAAGCACATCCTGGTCGACGGGGAACGCACCTCCGGCAGCCTGGTCGACTTCGGGCTCTACATCTTCCACTGCGCCCGCCGCCAGCTCGACCGGGGCGCCGGGCCCTACTTCTACCTGCCGAAGATGGAGAGCCACCTCGAGGCGCGACTGTGGAACGACGTGTTCGTCCACGCCCAGGACCGGCTCGGGATCCCCCGCGGCACGATCCGGGCCACCGTGCTGATCGAGACCTTCCCGGCCGCGTTCGAGATGGACGAGATCCTCTACGAGCTGCGCGAACACTCCGCCGGGCTGAACGCCGGCCGGTGGGACTACATGTTCAGCGTGATCAAGAAGTTCCGGACCCGGGGAGCGGACTTCCTGCTGCCCGACCGGAACGCGGTCACCATGACCGTGCCGTTCATGCGCGCGTACACCGAGCTGCTGGTGCGGACCTGCCACCGGCGCGGCGCACACGCCATCGGCGGGATGGCCGCCTTCATCCCCAGCCGGCGGGACCCGCAGGTCAACGAGACCGCGCTGGCCAAGGTCCGGGACGACAAGACCCGCGAGGCCGGCGACGGCTTCGACGGTTCCTGGGTCGCCCACCCGGACCTGGTGCCGGTCTGCCGCGAGGTCTTCGATCGGGTCCTCGGCGACCGGCCGAACCAGCTCGACCGCACCCGCGACGAGGTCCGGGTGACCGCCGCGGAGCTGCTCGACGTCCGGTCCACCCCCGGCGGGCACACCGAGACGGGGCTGCGCAACGCGGTCAGCGTGGGCGTGCAGTACCTGGCCGCCTGGCTGCGCGGCTCCGGTGCGGTGGCCATCTTCAACCTGATGGAGGACGCCGCCACCGCGGAGATCTCCCGCAGCCAGGTATGGCAGTGGCTGCACAACGGGGTGACCCTCGACGACACCGGCGAAAGGGTCACCCGCGAGCTCGTCGAACGCATCGCCGACGAGGAGATCGGCAAGCTACCCGGCGACCCGGGCGACTACGCCGAGGCCCGGACGCTGTTCATGGAGGTCGCCGTCGCCGACGACTTCGCCGAGTTCCTCACCGTTCCGGCGTACGAACGAATGCCCTGAGGCGACGGGACGACGCGACGCGGAGGTGGGGGCGATGAGCACGACCACGACGGACATCGAGGCTCTCGCCGCCGCCCTGCGGGCCGCGATCGGCGCCGAGCGGGTGATCAGTGACCGGCAGCAGCTGCGCACCTACGAGTGCGACGGGCTGGCCCAGTACAAGGTGGTTCCCGCCCTGGTGGCGCTGCCCGACGACGCCGCGCAGTGCGCCGCGGTGGTCCGTGCCTGCGTGGCCGCCGGCGCGCCGTTCGTCGCCCGCGGCTCCGGCACCGGCCTCTCCGGCGGGGCGTTGCCGCACGCCGACGGCGTCCTGGTCGTCACCTCCCGGATGCGCGAGATCGTCGAGGTCGCGCCCGACGACGAGCGGGCCGTGGTGCAGCCCGGCGTGATCAACCTGGCGGTCAGCCGGGCCGCCGACCCGCACGGCTACTACTACGCGCCCGACCCGTCCAGCCAGCAGATCTGCTCCATCGGCGGCAACGTCGCGGAGAACTCCGGCGGCGCGCACTGCCTGAAGTACGGCTTCACCACCCACCACGTCACCGGGCTGGAGGTCATCACCCCCGACGGCGAGCGGGTGCGCCTCGGCGGCCGCGCCCCGGACGCGCCCGGCTACGACCTGCTCGGCGCGTTCATCGGCTCCGAGGGCACCCTCGGCATCGCCACCGAGGTGACCGTCCGGCTCACCCGGCTGCCGGAGTCGGTGCGCACCCTGCTGGCCGCGTTCGACACCGTCGACCAGGCCGGCGCGGCCACCTCGGCGATCATCGCGGCCGGGGTGGTGCCCGCCGCCGTGGAGATGATGGACGCGCTGGCCATCTCCGCCGCCGAGGCGGCCGTGCACTGCGGCTACCCGGCCGGCGCCGGGGCGGTGCTCATCGTGGAGCTGGACGGCCCGGCACCCGAGGTCGACGCCCAGTTCGCCCAGGTGGAGGCGCTCTGCCGGGACAACCGGGCGTTCGAGATCCGGATCGCCGCCGACGACGCCGAACGGGCGCTGTTCTGGAAGGGCCGCAAGTCCGCGTTCGCCGCCGTCGGCCGGATCAGCCCCGACTACATCGTCCAGGACGGGGTGATCCCGCGCACTGCCCTGCCCGAGGTGCTGCGCCGCATCGGTGACCTGTCGGCCGAACGCGGCATCCGGGTGGCCAACGTCTTCCACGCCGGCGACGGCAACCTGCACCCCCTCGTGCTCTTCGACGCCGCCGCCGAGGGGCAGGCCGAACGCGCCGAGGAGGTCTCCGGCGCGATCCTCGACCTCTGCGTACGCCACGGCGGCTCGATCACCGGCGAGCACGGCGTCGGCTTCGACAAGGCCAAGTACCTGCCGCGCATGTTCACCGACGACGACCTGGACACGATGCACCTGCTGCGCTGCGCCTTCGACCCGGCCGGGCTGGCCAACCCCGGCAAGGTCTTTCCGACCCCCCGGCTCTGCGGGGAGATCCCCGGCCGGCGCAAAGGGGTCCACCCGGCGCAGCAGACCGGCCTGGCGGAGGTGTTCTGATGCCCGCCGACCGCACCCTCGACCGCCTCCGCGCCGCGTGCCACGCCGCCGAACCCGTCCCCGCCGGCCCCGCCCGCGGTGACCGCGACGACGACGCCGAGCCGGTCCGGGCGGCGGGGGAGGGGGATGCCGTCGCCGGCGTCCCGGCCCGGTACGTCGCCGCCCCGCGCGACACCGCCCAGGCCGCGGCCGTGCTGCGGGCCGCCGCCGAACTCGACCTCGCCGTCACCGTCTGCGGCGGCGGCACGAAACAGGAGTGGGGCAGCCCGCCCCGTCGCCTCGACCTGATCCTCGACACCACCGGCCTGACCGGCGTGGTCGAACACGCCGCCGGTGACCTGATCACCGTGGTCCGCGCGGGCACCCGCCTGGACGCCCTCGCCGCCACCCTGGCCGGCGCCGGCCAGCAGCTCGCCCTCGACGCGCCGCTGCCCGGCGGCACCGTCGGCGGGGCCGTCGCCACCAACACCGCCGGCCCCCGCCGGCTGCTCTACGGCACCCCGCGCGACCTGCTCATCGGCGTGACCCTGGTGCGCGCCGACGGGGTGGTCGCGCACGCCGGCGGCAAGGTGGTCAAGAACGTCGCCGGCTACGACCTGGCCAAGCTCGTCGCCGGGGCGTACGGCACGCTCGGCCTGGTCGCCGAGGCGGCGTTCCGGCTGCACCCGCTCCCGGCGGCCGTCGCGTACGTCTCCCGCAGCGCCGACGACGCGGCCGGGGCCGCCCGGCTGGCCGCCACCGTCCGCGCCGCGCAGCTCGTGCCGGCCGCCCTGGAGGTGGCCGCTGCGCCCGACGGCCCGGCCACGGTCACCGTGCTGCTGGAGGGCACCCCGGCCGGGGTGGCCGCCCGGACCGACGCCGCCCGCCGGCTGCTCGGCGCCGATGCCGCCGTCACCGACCGGGCACCCGACGGCTGGGGCCGGCTGCCCTGGCGGGACGGGGGCACCGGGCTGAAGCTGACCGGCGCGCTCTCCGGCGTACCCGGACTGCTGGCCGGCGCCCGCGCGGCGGCCGACCGGCACGGCCTGCCGCTGGCGCTGCGCGGCTCGGCCGGCGTCGGCGTCCTCTACGCCGGCCTGCCCGCCAGCGCCGACCCGGAGCGGGTCGCCGCCCTGGTCGACGCGGTGCGCGCGGCGACCGCCACCGCCGGCGGGCACACCGTGGTCCTCACCGCGCCCGCCGCGGTGCGCGACCGGGTCGACCTGTGGGGCCCGGTCGACGGCCTGGCGCTGATGCGCCGGATCAAGCAGCGGTTCGACCCGGACGCCCGGCTGGCGCCCGGCCGGTTCGTGGGAGGGATCTGATGACCGTCCCCCAGCAGCCCGGGCGCACCCCGGTCACCTCGCCCGGCGGCACCCGGCCGGCCAGCGGGCCGTTCGACGCGCTCGCGGCGGCCGCCCGAACCCCCGGCGAGCCCGCCTTCGACGCCCACCACCCGCCCGCCGCCGACCTGATCGCCGACTGCGTGCACTGCGGCTTCTGCCTACCCACCTGCCCCACCTACGTGCTCTGGGGCGAGGAGATGGACTCGCCCCGCGGCCGGATCTACCTGATGAAGCAGGGCCTGGAGGGCGAGCCGCTGACCGACTCGATGGCCACCCACTTCGACCGCTGCCTCGGCTGCATGTCCTGCGTCACGGCCTGCCCCTCCGGCGTGCGCTACGACCGGCTCATCGAGGACACCCGGCAGCAGGTGGAACGCCGGCACACCCGGGGTCCCCGGGAACGGGCGCTGCGGGCGGCCATCTTCGCGTTCTTCCCGTACCCGAGGCGGCTGCGGCTGTTGCGCGGGCCGCTGCGGGCGTACCAGGCCAGCGGGCTGGGCCGGCTGCTGCGCCGTAGCGGGCTGCTGGACCGGCTCGCCCCCACCCTGGCGGCGGTGGAGTCCCTCGCCCCGCCGCTGCGCCGGCCGCCCCGGCTGCCCGCCCGGCTGCCGGCCGAAGGTCCCCGGCGGGCCGTGGTCGGCATGCTCACCGGTTGCGTGCAGGGCGCGTTCTTCCCCGAGGTCAACGCCGCCACCGCCCGGGTGCTCGCCGCCGAGGGCTGCGACGTGCTGATCCTGCCCGACCGGCAGGGCTGCTGCGGGGCGCTGAGCGTGCACAACGGACGCGACGAGGAGGCCCGCCGCTTCGCCCGGCGGCTGCTTGACACCTTCGCCGCGGCGGGCGTCGACTTCTTCGTGGTCAACGCCGCCGGGTGCGGCTCCACCCTCAAGGAGTACGCCGACCTGCTCCGCGACGACCCCCGCTACGCCGGGCCGGCCGCCGACTTCGCCGGCCGGGTGCGCGACCTGTCGGAGCTCCTCGACGAACTGGGCCCGGTCGCGCCCCGGCACCCGCTGCCGGTGACCGTCGCCTACCACGACGCCTGCCACCTCGGCCACGCCCAGGGTGTCCGCGAGCAGCCCCGCCGGCTGCTGCGCGGCATTCCGGGGCTGGAGGTGCGGGAGATCGCCGATCCGGAGCTGTGCTGCGGCTCGGCGGGCATCTGGAACCTGCTCCACCCCGGGCCGGCCGCCGAACTCGGCGACCGCAAGGCCCGCACCGTACTGGCCACCGGGGTGCGGTTGCTCGTCACCGCCAACCCCGGTTGCCTCATGCAGGTCGCCGCCTCGGTGACCCGCGCCGGCGGCAACCTCGCGCTGGCCCACACCGCCCAGGTCCTCGACGCGTCGATCCGTGGACAGGGCGTCGAGGAGTTGCTGACCGGAAGGGCACCTTCCTGACGCCTCCGCTGGAGGAAGGGCCCCCGCTTAACGCTCACCACCCGTCCCAGAAGCGTTGAGGTGATCCATGTTCGATCAGTTCACCGTCGTCACCGATCCGGTCGGCGACTCCGTCGCGCTCTCGGCGATCTTCGCGGTCCTTCCCCTGCTCACCCTCTTCGTCCTGCTCGGCGTGCTGAAGGTGAAAGCCTGGCTGGCCGGGCTGATCTCCCTCGCCGTCGCCCTGGTTGTGGCGGTCGCCGTCTACGCCATGCCGGTCGGGCAGGCGGTCCTGTCCGCCACCGAGGGCGGCGCCTTCGGCTTCTTCCCGATCCTGTGGATCGTCATCAACGCGATCTGGGTCTACAACCTGACCGTCGAGAGCGGACACTTCGACGTGTTGCGCCGCTCCTTCGAGCGGGTCAGCCCGGACATGCGGATCCAGGCGATCATCATCGCGTTCTGCTTCGGCGCGCTGCTGGAGGCCCTCGCCGGTTTCGGCACCCCGGTCGCGATCACCGTGGTGATGCTGATGGCGCTGGGTTTCCGCCCGATCCACGCGGCTTCGGTGGCGCTGCTGGCCAACACCGCGCCGGTTGCCTTCGGCGCCCTCGCCACCCCGATCGTCACCCTGGCCAGCGTCACCAGCGGCGCCAACGTCGACGCCCGGCTGACCGTGGACACCCTCGGCGCGATGGTCGGCCGGCAGACCCCGATCCTCGCGGTGATCGTACCGCTGATGCTGGTCGCGCTGGTCGACGGGCGGCGCGGCATCCGGCAGACCTGGCCGGCCGCGCTGGTCGCCGGGGTGAGCTTCGGCCTGGCGCAGTTCGTCGCGGCCAACTTCATCTCGGTGCCGCTGACGGACATCGTCGCCGCGCTGGTGTCGGCCGCCGCCGTGGTGCTGCTGGTCCGGGTGTGGCACCCGCAGACCCCCGCCGATCTGGGTCGTGAGCCGGCCACCGTGCCGGCCGCTCGGGGGCCCGCCGAGGCCGAGCCGGCCGAGGGCGGCGCGGTCCGCGCCGCCGCCGGCTCCCGCTCCGGTACGACCACCGCCGCGCCCGGGCTGGGCGGCTCCGGGGGCGAGACCCCACCGGGCGACCCCCGGATCGGCGAGACGGACCCGGCCGGCCGGCACCGCGCCGCGGACGGCGTCGAGCCCCGCCCCGTCGACCAGCGGCCGATCGCCGCCAGCCCCCGGCTCGCCGACACCCGCGCCGAGGTGTTCCGGGCGTACGCCCCGTACCTGATCATCATCGCGATCTTCTCGATCGCCAACCTCGGCGCGGTGAAGACGGCGCTGGGCAAGGAGCCGTGGACGGTCAAGTTCGCCTGGCCCGGCCTGGACATCCTCGGCGGCAACGGCAAGCCGCTCTCGTCGACCACGTTCACCCTGAACTGGCTGCCCGCCGCCGGCACGCTGATGATCCTGGCCGGCGTGCTCACCGCCCTGGTGCTGCGGCTCTCCGCCGGCCGGGCGCTGCGTGCGTACGGGCGCACCTACGTCGAGCTGCGCTACGCGATCGTCACCGTGATGGCGGTGCTCGCCCTGGCGTACGTGATGAACCAGTCCGGGCAGACCAACACCCTCGGCGCGTTCCTCGCCGCGGCCGGCGGGGCGTTCGTCTTCCTCTCCGCCATCCTCGGCTGGATCGGCGTCGCGGTGACCGGCTCCGACACCTCGGCCAACGCGCTCTTCGGCGCGCTGCAGGTGCAGACCGCGGCCCGGGCCGGGCTCGACCCGGTGCTGCTGGCCGCCGCCAACTCCTCCGGCGGCGTGCTCGGCAAGATGATCAGCCCGCAGAACCTGGCGATCGCCGCCGCCGCGGTCGGCATGGCCGGCCGGGAAGGGGAGATCTTCCGCAAGGTGTTCGGCTGGAGCCTGGTGCTGCTGCTGTTCATGTGCGTGCTGGTCGCGCTGCAGGGCTCGGTGCTGTCCTGGATGGTGCCCTGACCCGCCCGCCCCGGGCGCCCGGCGGGGCGCCCGGGGCACGGGCCGCAGGTGGGGACCAATGGCCCTGAACGCCACCGCCGGCGGCGCGGCACGGTGGGAGCATGAGCACCCGCCCCCGTCCGACCCGTCCCGCCGCGGCCTGCCCGATCCGCCCCGGTGAGCCGTGCACCCTCTGCCAGGTCGACGTCACCGGCCCGCAGGACTGTCCCCTGGTGTGGCTGGTGATGGGCGACGACGAGCTGCGCGAGGGAGTGCACCGCACCCGGCTGGCCGCGCGGGGTCCCCGGCCGGCGACCACCGACACGGCCTGAGGCCGCGGATCAGCGGGCCGGCGGCTCGGGCCGGACCAGGCCCACGTCGTACGCGAAGACCACCGCCTGGATCCGGTCGCGCAGGCCGAGCTTGGTGAGCACCGCCGAGACGTGGGTCTTCACCGTGGCGGTGCTCAGGTACAGCCGCTCCGCGATCTCCGCGTTGGACAGTGCCCGCGCGGTGAGCGTCAGCACCTCAACCTCGCGGGGCGTGAGAGCGGCCAGCCTCCCGGCGTCGGGCGCCGGGCCGGGAAGCTGGTCGACGAACCGGTCCAGCAGCCGTCGGGTCACGGTGGGCGCCAGCAGCGCCTCGCCGCGGGCCACCACCCGCACCGCCTCGGCGAGGTCCGCCGGACGGGTGTCCTTGAGCAGGAACGCGCTGGCGCCGGCGCGCAGCGCCGCGTAGACGTGCTCGTCCAGGTCGAAGGTGGTGAGCATCAGGACGCGCGCGGAGTTGCCGGCGGCGACCAACTCCCGGGTGGCGGTGATGCCGTCCTGCCGGGGCATCCGGACGTCCATCAGCACCACGTCGGGTCTGGTCCGCTGCACCACCGTCACCGCATCGAGGCCGTCGGCGGCCTCCCCGACGACGGTCAGGTCGGGCCGGGCGTCGATGATCATCGCGAGGCCCGTGCGGATCAGGTCCTGGTCGTCGGCGATCACCACGCGGACCGTCACCGGGCCACCGCCACCGGCAGCCGGGCCCGCACCCGGAAGCCCCCGGCCGGCAGCGGAGCGGCTTCCAGCGTGCCACCCAGCAGCCGGGCCCGCTCCCGCATGCCCACGATGCCGCGCCCCTCGCCGCCGGGCCGGCGGGGCGGCGCGGCGCCGTCGTTGACCACCTCCAGGCGCAGCATCCCCTCGTCGTACCGCAGGCTGACCTCGGCCCGGGTGGCGTGGCTGTGCCGCAGCGCGTTGGTCAGCGACTCCTGCACGATCCGGTACGCCGACAACTGGACCCCGCCGGGAAGCTCGTCGGCGACGCCGTCCCGGCTCATCGTCACCGGGAGGCCGACCGCCCGGACCGCGTCGACCAGGGCGTCCAGCTGTGCGAGGCCGGGCTGCGGCCCGTCCGGGTCGGAACCGTCGTCGGTGGCCAGGGCGTGCAGCATCGCCCGCAGTTCGGTGAGCGCGGCCCGGGCGGCCACGTTGATCGACCCGAGCGCGGCGCGGGCCTGCTCCGGGTGCTGGTCGAAGACGTCCTCGGCGGCGGCCGCCTGCACGGCGATGACGGCGACATGGTGGGCCACCACGTCGTGCAGCTCGCGGGAGATCCGGTCCCGCTCCCGGGAGAGCACCTGCCGCTGCCGGTCGCGCCGGCGGTGGGCGTGACCGCGTTGCAGCTCGCCGACGGCCCAGCCGAACCCCAATGCCGTAACCGCGAACAGCAGGTCCCGCCAGCCGCCGGTGGCCAGCTTCCACGGCGTCGGCGCGAGCAGCAGCCCCAGCGCGACCAACGAGAGCCGGGGCGGACGTAGCCGCGCCACGTACGCCAGCGGCGCGGCGACGAAACCGAGCCAGCCCAGCTGGGGGGCGAGCGCCTCCAGACCGATCCCGGCGAGCGCGGCCACCGCCAGGGCGTACCCCGGTCGGCGGCGGATCCACAGCAGACAGCTGGCCTGCACGGCGGCGAGACCGACCACGGCGGCGGTCCCGGTGGCGGTGTCGGGGCCGGCCCCCGGGGTGAGTGCCACGGTCAGGGCGATGCCGAGGAGCGCCGCGGCGAGGCCGCCGTCGATCAGCAGCAGGACGCGGGTGCGGGGCGGGCAGGTCACAGTCCGGATGGTAGGTGGCGGCCCGGCCCGACCTCATCGGTCGCGAGACGGAGATCGCCGGCGGAATCCGGTCCGCGGGACGGACCGGCGAACCGGCCCGCGGCGCGATCCGGGGAGCCGGCCCGCACGCCTAGCGTCCGCCTGGATGTCGCCTGCCGATCCGAAACCGGAGGTACCTGCCGATGAAGACCGCCACCACCGCAACGAGGTCGCCCGCCCCCACCGCCCGGCCGGGCCGCCGGCGCCGTCGGTCGCTGGCGGTGCTCGCCGCCACCGCCGCCACCCTGGTCGTCTGGATCGTCGCGGTACCCCTCGCCGGGGTGGATCTGGTGGCCCGCACGGGCGGGGCCGAGCAGACCGTCACGCCGGTCGCGGTGGGCGTCGCCACGCTCGTGGTGAGCCTGGCCGGCTGGGGGCTGCTGGCCCTGCTGGAGCGGTTCACCGCCCGGGCGCGGGCGGCGTGGACCGTCGTCGCCCTGATGGTGCTGCTGGTGTCGCTGCTCGGGCCGTTGGGCGGGGGAGTGGGCGCGGCCGCGACGCTCACCCTGGTCGGGATGCACCTGGCGGCCGGCGCCGTCCTCATCCCGCTGCTGGCCCGCACCGCCGGGCGTTGACCCGCCCGCCGGCCGGCCGGGGATGCCGTGACGGGGCGCGGTCATCCCGGGCCGGGCCGGGCCCGGTCAGCCGGCGCGGGCCGGCAGCGGCTCGTCCGTCTCCAGCAGGGTCTTCAGGCTGGCCAGCAGTTCCGGCCAGCCGCCACTGCCGTCGAGCTGGCCGCTGATCGCCCGGTGCATCTCGCTGTCGGGGGAGAAGTCGTCGTGGGTCACGGTCAGCCGGACCGTCTCGCCGTGCGGTACGAGGTCGAAGGTCACCTTCGACCTCCGCTCGGTGAGCCGGGCCGCCAGCTCCTGCTCGGACCACCCGAAGTGCGCGGCGTGTTCGGGCTGGAAGCCGTGCCAGGTGTAGGCGAGCCGGCGGTACGGCTCGGCCACCAGCACCCGCTGCCCGAGGTCCTTCGGCTCGCCGTCGGGGGAGTCCTGCCAGAGCAGCGGCGAGCCGACCCGCCAGTCGGAGACCAGGGCGGTCCCGCCCCAGTAGCGGCGGGTGAACTCCGGCTCGATCAGTGCCCGCCAGAGCCGCTGGGGCGTGGTCCGGATGTAGGTGGTGTAGACGAACGTCGGGTTCTCCATGGGCTCCCGCTCCAATGCTGTCTGCAGGTCGGCCAGGGCGCGCGCCCGTTCCCGGTGGTACCGGCCGATCCACCGGTCGGCGACGGCGTTGATCGGGGCCGCGTTGAGATGGTGCAGCTTCTCCCGGCCCCGTCGGGTGGTGGTCACCAGTCCGGCCGCCTCCAGCACCGCCAGGTGCTTGCTCACCGACTGCCGGGTCATGTCCAGGCCGGTGCAGAGCTCGCGCAGGCTCTGTCCGGTGCGGGCGTTGAGGCGGTCGAGCAGCCGCCGCCGGCTGGCGTCCGCCAGCGCCCGGAACACCTCGTCCACCCGTCACCGCCTTCCAGACACGCAACCAATCGGTTGCCTGTCTGAACATAGGCAACCGATTGGTTGCGTGTCAACCCACCCGATCGGCGCCCCGCGGCGATGGCCTCAGAACTAGCCTCCTAGGACGCTCTACGCGATGTGGCCCACCCGGGTTGCGGCACGTCGCGGGTTCCGGCTCGCCCGGAGGCACCGGGTTACCGCGAGCCGAGCCGGCCGTCCCCGGACGCCCGCCGGGCGGACCAGGCATCGGCCGGGGGAGCGGGCCGATGAGTCAGCGCTCGGGGACGGGCGCGCCGAGCCGGCCGTCGATCAGCCGGCGGCCGGCGAGGGGAGTACCAGGGTGCCGGCCCGAGGGCGCGACCAGCGCGTCATCCCGGCCGGCTAAGGGAGCAGCCCGGCCCGGCGGGCCGCGACCACGACCTCGAGCCGGGTGTGCGCGCCGAGCTTGCGCATCGCCGAGCGCAGGTAGCTCTTCACCGTCTCCGGGCGGAGCCCGAGCTGCTCGGCCACGTCGGCGTTGGTGCAGCCCAGTGCGACACAGGCCAGCACGTCGGTCTCCCGGGGTGACAGGGGTGCGGCGGCGGGCGGCCGGTCCGGCCGGGCGACCGCGCCGGCGAGGCGGTCGGCGACCGCGTCGAGGCGGTCCCGGAGCTCGGGATCGTCAATCCGGCGCAGCAGGCCACGCAGCTCGGCGTGCGCCTGCCGGACCTGCTCCCACTCCGGGCCGGCCGGATCGGCCGCCGCCGGCGTGGTGCGCAGGGTGGCCAGCGCGGTCCGGGCGGCGTCGGTGTCGGTGAGCCGGCGCTCCAAGTCCCGGGCCACGTCCACGGCGGCGGCCACGAGGCGGTCGCCGAGGCTGAGCCGTTGGCGTACCGCGCCGTAGAGGACCGCGCGGACCCGCCGGTGCACCACCACCGGCACGGCGACCACGGAGCGGAGCCCTTCGGTGCCGACCGGGGCGTCGTACTCGTGGCTGATCGAGCGGGCCAGCGGGTAGTCGTTCACCCGCAGCGGCAGGCCGAGCGCGAGGGCCTTGCCGCCGAGCCCGGCGCCGGCGTGGATGGCCAGCCCGCGCAGCGCGGCCGTGGTGGTGCCGGCCAGTTCGGTGATGGTCATCCGGCCCGGGCCGCCGGGCTGGACCAGGCCGCCGAAGGCGACCGGCAGGCCGGTGCCCCGGCGCAGGGTGAGCAGCGCGGCGCGGAGCTGGTCGGTGTCGTCGCGCGGATACAACTGCGGCACGTTCCCACCTCCCGCCGGCCACCCCCGTCCGGGGGTGGTGAGACCTGCGTCACCCGATCGAGGATCAGGGTACTGCGCGCGGCGCCGTCCCCTCCCGGCCGCGCGCCCGGTGACAGGAAGGACACCCCATGGCCACCGCCGGCACCCACGCCTTCCGCGAGGCGCGCGACTTCCTGCTCGCGCACCGCGAGGACCCCGAGACCGCGTACGAGAAGTTCCGCTGGCCGCGACTGGACGAGTTCAACTGGGCGTTGGACTGGTTCGACGTGCTCGCCGAGGGCAACGACGACCCCGCCCTCTGGATCGTCGAGGCGGACGGCGGCGAGGGCCGCTGGTCGTACGCGGAGCTGTCCCGTCGCTCGAACCAGGTGGCGAACTGGCTGCGCGCCCGGGGCGTACGGGCCGGGGACCGGGTGATCCTCATGCTCGGCAACCAGCTGGAACTGTGGGAGACCATCCTCGCCGCGATCAAGCTGCGCGCGGTGATCATTCCGGCCACGCCGCTGCTGGGCCCGGCGGACCTGGCCGACCGTCTGGAGCGGGGCGCGGCCCGGCACGTGGTGGTCGGGGCGGAGCACGCCGGCAAGTTCGCGCAAATGCCCGGCGACTACACCCGGATCGCGGTCGGTCCGCCGGTCGACGGCTGGCACGACTACGCCGACGCGTACGCCGCGGACGGCGGCTTCACCCCCGACGGGCCGACCCGGGCGGGCGACCCGCTGCTGCTCTACTTCACCTCCGGCACCACCGCCCGGCCGAAGCTGGTCGAGCACACCCACGCGTCGTACCCGGTGGGGCACCTGTCCACCATGTACTGGATCGGGCTGCGCCCCGGCGACGTGCACCTGAACATCTCCTCGCCGGGCTGGGCGAAGCATGCCTGGAGCAACGTCTTCGCGCCCTGGAACGCGGGCGCGACGGTCTTCGTCTACAACTACTCCCGCTTCGACCCGGCCGGGCTGATGGCCGCGATGGACCGGTGCGGGGTGACCAGCTTCTGCGCCCCGCCGACGGTGTGGCGGATGCTCATCCAGGCCGACCTGACCCAGCTCAGGAATCCGCCGCGCAGCGTCGTCGGGGCGGGGGAGCCGTTGAACCCGGAGGTGATCGAGCAGGTCGAGGCGGCCTGGGGGGTGACCGTCCGGGACGGGTACGGGCAGACCGAGACCACCGCGCAGATCGGCAACCCGCCCGGGGCGGCGGTGAAGCCCGGGTCGATGGGGCGTCCGCTGCCGGGGTACGTGGTGACCCTGGTCGACCCGGTGACCGGTGAGCCCGGCGAGGACGGGGAGGTCTGCCTGGACCTGGCGCACCGTCCCACCGCGCTGATGGTCGGCTACCACGGCGACGAGGAGTTGACCGCCACCGCGATGCGGGACGGGTTCTACCACACCGGGGACATCGCCTCCCGGGACGCCGACGGCTACCTGACCTACGTGGGGCGCACCGACGACGTGTTCAAGGCGTCGGACTACCGGGTGTCCCCGTTCGAGCTGGAGAGTGTGCTGCTGGAGCACGAGGCGGTGGCCGAGGCGGCGGTGGTGCCGTCGCCGGATCCGGTGCGGCTGGCCGTGCCGAAGGCGTACGTGGTGCTCGCGCCCGGGTGGGCGGCCGACCACGGGACCGCCGCCGCCATCTTCGCCCACTCGCGGGAGCGGCTGGCGCCGTACCTGCGGGTGCGGCGGTTGGAGTTCGCCGAGCTGCCGAAGACCATCTCCGGGAAGATCCGCCGCACCGAGCTGCGCGCCGCCGAGCGGGACAAGCACGCCGGGGTGGGGGCGCGGCCGGTCGGCGAGTACCGCGAGGAGGACTTCCGGTGAGCCTGCCGTCGTACGCCAGCGGGGTTTCCGACGCCCCGCTGCTGGGTGACACCATCGGCGCGAACCTGGCCCGGGCGGTCGAGGCGTACCCGGATCGCGAGGCCCTGGTCGACTGCCCGAGCGGCCGGCGGTGGACGTACGCCGAGTTCGGTGCCGCGGTGGACGACCTCGCCCGCGGCCTGCTCGCGGCGGGCGTGACGAAGGGGGACCGGGTCGGCATCTGGTCGCCGAACTGCCCGGAGTGGGTGCTGGTGCAGTACGCCACCGCCGCAATCGGCGCGATCATGGTGAACATCAACCCGGCCTACCGTCGGCACGAGCTGGAGTACGTGCTGAACCAGTCCGGGGTGAGCCTGCTGGTCTCCTCACCGGGTTACAAGAGCAGCGACTACCGGGGCATGGTGGAGGCGGTCCGCGGCGACTGTCCGGCGCTGCGGACGGTGGTCTACATCGGGGAGTCGAGCTGGGACGGCCTGGTGGCCGGTGGAGCGTCGGTGCCGGCGGAGCGGCTGGCCGCCCGGGCGGCGGAACTCAGCTGCGACGACCCGATCAACATCCAGTACACCTCGGGCACCACCGGCTTCCCCAAGGGCGCGACGCTGTCGCACCACAACATCCTGAACAACGGCTACTTCGTCGGGGAGCTGGTCCGCTACACCGAGCAGGACCGGATCTGCCTGCCGGTGCCCTTCTACCACTGCTTCGGCATGGTGATGGGAAACCTGGCGGCGACCAGCCACGGCGCCTGCATGATCATCCCGGCGCCGACCTTCGACCCGGCCGCTACGCTGCGCGCGGTCGCCGCCGAGCGGGCCACCTCGCTGTACGGGGTGCCGACCATGTTCATCGCCGAGCTGGCCCTGGCCGACTTCGCCTCGTACGACCTGTCCTCGCTGCGTACCGGGATCATGGCCGGCTCACCGTGCCCGGTGGAGGTGATGAAGCGGGTCATCGCGGAGATGCGCATGACCGAGGTGGCGATCTGCTACGGCATGACGGAGACCTCACCGGTGTCCACCCAGACCCGGCACGACGACGACCTGGACCGGCGGACCGCGACGGTGGGGCGGGTGCTGCCGCACGTCGAGGTGAAGGTGGTGGACCCGGCGACCGGGGTGACGGTGCCCCGGGGCGAGCCGGGGGAGCTGTGCACGCGCGGCTATTCGGTGATGCTCGGCTACTGGGAGGAGCCGGGGAAGACCGCCGAGGCGATCGACCCGGCGCGCTGGATGCACACCGGCGACCTGGCGGTGATGCGCGAGGACGGCTACCTGACCATCGTCGGCCGGATCAAGGACATGATCATCCGGGGTGGGGAGAACGTCTACCCGCGGGAGATCGAGGAGTTCCTCTACCGGCACCCGAAGATCTCCGACGTGCAGGTCGTCGGCGTCCCCGACGAGCGGTACGGCGAGGAGATCCTGGCCTGCGTGATCCTGCGCGACGGGCACGACAGCCTGACCGTCGAGGAGGTGGCCGAGTTCTGCCGGGACCGCCTCGCGCACTACAAGGTGCCCCGCCACGTGCGGGTGATGGACGCGTTCCCGATGACCGTCAGCGGCAAGGTCCGCAAGGTCGAGCTGCGCCGGGCGGGCCTCGGCTGACCGGCACGCCCGGCCCGCCGGTCACTCCCCGGTGCGTCCGTCGAGCTGCTCGCGGACGATGTCCAGGTGACCGGCGTGCCGGGCGTACTCCTGCAGCACGTGGAAGAGGATCGCGGTCAGGGTGGGCCGGCGGTCCGAATCGGTGAACCGGCCGCCCAGCGCGGCGGGTGCCGCGAGCCGGTTGGCCTCGACGATCTCCCGGGTCCGCTCCCCGCCCCGGTGCAGCGCGGCCACCACGTCGGCCACGGTCTCGTCCGGGCCGACGTACCAGCGGTCCTCCGCCCGGTCGCCCCACGGGTCGGGCACCGGCTCCCCGAGGAAACCCCAGACCAGCCAGCGGCGCTCCATGAAGGTCAGATGCTTCACCAGCTCGACGGGCGTCCAGCCGGAGGGCACCCGGGTGGTGCGGGCCTGCGCGTCGGTCAGCCCGGCGAGCCGGTCGGCGACGGTGTCCCGGTAGTAGTCGAGGTAGGTGAGGAACAGCGCCGGCACGTCGGCGGAAGGGCCGGGCTCGGGAAACGGCACGCGCATGCCGGGCAGTATGCCGTGTGGTCGGCATGATCTGCGGTGGTCGGGTCGTTCGGACCACGTTGGGTTGAGGGGGAGCGGGTCAGCGGCACCGGCGTTGGGACCTGCCCTTGGCCGTCCGGACGCGCTCGGCGTCCAGGCGATGGGAGGCCGATGTGGGGTACGTGCTCGTCAGGCTCGCTGGTCACCCCCCGGCTGGTGGCGCGTACTGGCCGTACCGGCTCACCGGGTGCGCTTCGACCTCCACAGCGCAAACATCCGGTGTGCTTTGCTGTCAAGTGTCGGTGACTCCGGGATGGAAATTGGTTGGCGGAGTCGCTGGCATGGTCGGAGACTGCGGCGATGGAACCTTCGCAGTCTGCGCTCATCGTGCCGATACCTGAGGCCGAACCGACGGTCGGTAGGTTCCGCGCGTCGTTGGACCGCGCTGCTTCCTGGGGTGTGCCGGCGCATGTGACTGTGCTGTACCCGTTCCTACCGCCGGAACGGATCGACGAGGCGGTGCTCGCGATGGTGCGGGATATCGTTGCAGCGGTTCCGCGATCCGATGTCTCGCTGACTCATGTGGATTGGTTCGGCGATACCGTCGTCTGGCTCGCGCCGCAGCCAGATCATCTGTTCCGAGATCTCACGGCAGCGGTATGGCGACGGTTTCCCGAGGCGCCACCGTACGCCGGCGCGTACTCGGAGGTGGTGCCGCACCTGACGATCGGTGACGACGCTGCGCGACCGGTGCTGGAGAACGCCGCTGAGGCAGTCTCGGCGCATCTGCCGATCCGGGCGGCCGTCAACGTGGTCCGGCTCATCACAGGAACTCCGGACCGTAGCCCGTGGTGTACGGTGTGCGACTTCCCGCTGGGCGCTTCTCCAGGGACCCCGAGCAGCCCGTAGCCCCGACTCTCCGGCGCAGCCGTTTGCGCTGCCATCCCGGCACAGGTACACACGCAGCGTATACCCCAACCGGCTGAGGGCTGGCAGGTCACGCCGTGGCTTCGTCATAGGGCATGCTGGTCTTGAGGCAGCCGTGACGACGACATCGACGCGCTGGAATTGGCGTATGCACGACGGCGTGGCCTGGTGGCAGGCACACTGGACGATCCCGGTGGGGCGGGAGCCGGCGCTGGTCCTCACGGGCAGGCCCCGGAAGCGGCCACGCCGGCGGTCCGGGGCGCCGGCGACCGGATGGCCATGACGCTCCGTGGCATCGACTAGAGCGTGATCCAGTACCGCCGCACGGGGTCGAGCGCGCTGTCCCGCACGTCCTCGAGCACACCGCCGTGACGCTCGATGGTCCGCGCCGAGGCGACGTTGTCCGTCGCGCAGACGACCAGCACCCGGTCCAGGCCGAGTGCGCGGGCCTCGTCGAGCATCCGGCCCAGCGCCCAGGTGGCCAGCCCACGCCGGCGCGCCGACGGGCGGATGCCATAGCCGATGTGGCCGCCGCCGTGCAGCAGGCGGTCGTTCAGCTCGTGCCGCAGCGCGATGCCGCCGAGGACCCGGTCGTCCTCCACGATCCACCGGTACGTGCAGTGCACCCGGTCGGCGTCCAGCGGCTTCGCCGGATCCGACTGGTCGGTCAGCCGGGCCACCCAAGCCGCGAACCCGGCCGGCGGGCCCACCTCGTCGGTCGGCCGCAGCCCGAAACCGTCCTCATGGACTCCGGGACCCCACTCCGCATGCGCCCCGAGCCACGCGGCGTGCAGGCCGACGGTAGGTGCGACCAGTTCGGGCATCCGACAACGATAGCGGTCCCGCCCCCTCGCCCTCGCCGGGAAAACGGTCAGGCCCGCCAGAACTGGCGGGGCGAGTAGCCCTCGCGGCGCAGCCAGTGCTCGGTGTAGACGATCCGCTCCGCCGGCACCACGACGAGGGGCCCAGCCTGCGGGTCGTCCAGCGACCGGGACCGCTCCACATGGTCGGACTGCCACCGGTACGCCGGCCAGTGGTGGGCGAACTCCGGATCGTCGGGATGGAGCACCCGGGCGCGACCGAAGACCTGCGCGCCCCGGCTGCTGGCCTGCCCGACCAGCGGGGCGAAGATCCCGACGGAGACGCGCGGGTCGGCGGCGATGTTGCGCATCTTTGGCGAGCCGGCCACGGCGGTGAACAACAGCGTGAAGTCGAGGTGGAAGTAGCGCACCGGGGTGGCCAGCGGGCCGCCCGGGCCGGCGGTGGCCAGCACGCACATGTTCTGCGAGGACAACAGGTTGAGGATCCGCTCCTCCAGCCGGGCCCGGTCCAGGCGGGCAGTGGGGGAGGGGCCGGCGAGCCAGGGGTTGGTTACAGCCATGGGTGATCTTCCCACCCGGCTGGCGGAAAACGGGGTGCGGGGTCCGTCGTGCACGGCCATCCTGGCCCGATGAACCTCGACCGACCCACCCTCGACGCGGTCACCCGGGCGCAGATCCAGGACGTCCTGCTGGTGGTGGACAACGTGCTCGGCGCGGACGTGCTCGGCGCGTACC
Source organism: Micromonospora mangrovicola (assembly GCF_047200535.1). Classification (NCBI taxonomy): domain Bacteria; kingdom Bacillati; phylum Actinomycetota; class Actinomycetes; order Micromonosporales; family Micromonosporaceae; genus Micromonospora; species Micromonospora mangrovicola. The sequence goes on from NZ_JBJZOG010000072.1 coordinate 26,929, forward strand.
TGCACGGGTCCGGGGTGCTCGGCGGGCTGCGCCCGGCCAGCGACGTCGACGTGTTCGTGGTGTCCGGCCGCCGGACCACCGCGCAGCAGCGCCGGGCGCTGGTCGAGGGGCTGTTCGAGATCTCCGGCCGGCGGGCGTTCCGCGGGCCGGCCCGGCCGGTCGAGCTGACCGTCGTCGCGCACGCCGACGTCCGCCCCTGGCGGTATCCGCCGCGCGGCGAGTTCCTGTACGGCGAGTGGCTGCGCGACGAGTACACCGGCGGTGGCGCGCCGCGGCCCGAGGCGACCCCGGACCTCGCGCCGCTGATCACCATGGTGCTGCGTGGGAACACCCCGCTGGCCGGGCCGCCCCCGGCCGAACTGCTCGACCCGGTCCCCGCCACCGACCTGGCCCGGGCGATCGTCGCCGGCATCCCCGGGCTGCTCGCCGACCTCGACGACGACACCCGCAACGTGCTGCTCACCTTCGCCCGGATCTGGGCCACCCTGGCCACCGGCGACATCTTCCCGAAGGACGTCGCCGCCGACCGGCTGCTCGCCCAACTCCCGCCGGAGCACCGGCCGGTGCTCGCCCACGCCCGGGCCATCTACCTCGGCGAGGCCGAGGAGCGGTGGAGCGGCGAGCTGGCCGCCCAGGTCCGCCCGCACGTCGACCACGTGCTCGCCGAGATCCGCCGGCTGGCACCGGCGGCGGAGGCCGGATGAGCGGCCAGGCGGCCCGGACACCGCTGCCGACGGGGCGGGGCGGCGGCTGGGACGGCCTGGCCCTCGATGTCGCCGCGCCCGCGCATCCCGGGCTGCGGGTGGAGGCGGCCGGCGCCCGCCGGTTCCTGATCCGGCAGGCGGATCGGGTCGTTCTGCTGGCCCGCCAGCACCCCCGCCACTACGGCGTCCACTACGCCCGGACCGGCGGCTACCGCTCGCCCATCCCGTCGATCAGCGCCGCGCTGGCCCGCCGGGTCCGGGACGCCAGCGCCGACGACACCGCCTGGGCGGCGCGCTGGGCACACCGGTTCGCCACCTGGCTCGGCCAAGCCGTCGACGGCCCGCTCCATCGCGGCTCCGGGGTGCTTGCCGACGGCATGCCACGCTGGGCCGTCACCGGCAATTGGAGCCGGCACTGCCGACCGCGCTGCTCTGGTGGATCAGCGGCCTGCACACGCTGACCGTGCTCGACGGCCACGATCGGATCGTCGCCGCCCTCGCCGAGGGCAGCCCACCGCCGGTCGTCGCCCTCGCCCCGGCCGTGGACCCGCGGTGGCGCGCCACCTGGCAACGGCACGAACAGCGGCGTTACGAGGAGAACTTGCCCTACGCTCGGCGGCATGCCCGCGCCCGAACCGGCGACCCGCGCCGACGTGCTGGCCCGCCTCGCCGATCACCTGGCGCCGTGCCGGCCACCGCACCCGCTCCGGGTGGCGGTCGACGGGCCGGACGCCGCCGGCAAGACCCGACTCGCCGACGACCTGACCGGGGTGCTGGCCGGCCGGCGGGACGTGATCCGGGTCAGCGTCGACGACTTCCACCGGCCCGTCGAGATACGCCTGCGGCGCGGCCCGCTCTCACCTGAGGGTTACTACCGGGACGCGCTCGACCACGACGCCCTGATCGAGCGGGTGCTGCGCCCGCTCGGCCCTGGCGGCGACCGGCGCTACCTGCCGGCCGCGCACAACCTCCGCACCGACGCGGCACTGCCCGACGTGCCCCGGACGGCCCGGGCGGACGCCGTGCTGCTCGTCGACGGGGTGTTCCTGCTCCGCCCCGAACTGCGCGGGCACTGGGATGTCGCCATCTACCTGCACGTCGATCCGGAGGAGACGCTGCGCCGGGCCCTCGTACGCGACCTCGACCTGTTCGGCTCCGCCGAGACAGTGCGGCAGCGTTACCGCGAGCGCTACCTGCCCGCCCAGCGGCGGTACCGGTCCGAGGCCCGGCCCCTCGACCGGGCCGACATCCTGCTCGACCTGACCGACCCGTCGGCGCCGGCCGTGCTGCGCTGGCCGGCTGGTAACCCGGTCGGAGCGGACCGCGAATCCTGGTAGGTTCCCTCGCCGTGACGGGGGACAGGCTCGACGGGCGCTTCGCCCGACTCTGGACGGCCAGCACCATGTCGGCGCTGGGCAGCGGCATGGCCACCGTGGCCGCGCCGCTCTACGTGGCCTCGCGGACCGGCGATCCGCTGGTGGTGGCGGCGGGTTCCGCCGTGGCGTGGCTGCCCTGGTTGCTGTTCGCGCTGCCCGGCGGGGTCCTGGTGGACCGGGTCGACCGGCGCCGGCTGATGGTGGTCATCGACTGGGTACGGGTGGCCGTGCTGGCGGTGCTGGCCGCCGCGATGGCCACCGGCCACGCCGGCATCGCCCTGCTGTACGCGGTGCTCTTCGTGGTCAACACCGGCGAGGTGGTGTTCCGCGCCGCCGCGCAGGCGGTCGTGCCGGCGGTGGTTCCCCGGTCCCGCCTGGAGCGGGCCAACGGCTGGCTCGGCGGCGGCACCCAGGTCATGCAGAACCTGGTCGCCGGCCCGCTCGGCGGGTTCCTCTTCCTGGCGGCAGCGGCCATCCCGTTCGCCGTCAACGCCGGCACGTACGCCCTGAGCGCCGTGCTGGTCGGGCTGCTCGCCGGGACGTACCGGGGCGCCGTGGCGCCGGCCGGACGCCGCTCGGTCCGCTCGGAGGTCGCCGAGGGGTTCCGCTTCCTGCTGTCCCAGCGACTGCTGCGCACCATGACCCTGCTGATCGGCCTGCTCAACGTCACCCTCACCGCCGCCCTCGCGGTGCTGGTGCTGCTGGCCGCCGACCGGCTCGGACTCAACGAGGTCGGCTACGGCGCACTGTTCACCTGCCTGGCGGTCGGCGGGCTGCTCGGCGCGGCCCTCGGGGACCGGCTGGTCGCCGCGATCACCGCCACCTGGACCGTCCGGATCGGCCTGCTGATCGAGGCGGGCCTGCACCTGGCCCTGGCCGCCTCGCGCAGCGCGGTCGTCGTCGGGCTGGCACTGTTCGCCTTCGGGGTGCACTCCTCGCTGTGGAACATGGTGGCGAACTCGCTGCGCCAGCGGCTCACCCCGCCCGCGCTGCTGGGCCGGGTGGGCAGCACGAACCTGTTCCTCGCCGCCGGCGGCAACTGCGTCGGCGCGCTGCTCGGCGGCCTGGTCGCCGACCGGTTCGGCATCACCGCGCCGTACTGGGTGGGCTTCGTCGTCGCCCTGCTCGTCATCGCCGCGACCTGGCGGGTCTTCGACCGGGCCACCGTCGCCGCCGCGTACGCCGACCCCGCCCCGGCAGAGCGGGACGCCCCGGCCGTCGTCGCGTGAGCCGCCCGGTGCCGTCGCTCGCCGTACCACCGCTGTTCGCCGCGCTGGAACCGGCCCGGACCGTGCTGACCGCCGGAGCCGGCGGTGGCTTCTCCCCGCACTGACCTCAGCGCGGCGGCACCGGCAGCGTCACGCCCTGTTCGGCCGCCCGGTGGGCCAGCTCGATCAGCTCCACCACGGCCACCGCGTCGGCCGGGTCCACCGGCAGTGGCGCCCCGTCCCGCAGCGCCGCCGCAAGCTGGGCGTAGAAGTCCTGGTAGCGGCCTGCCTCGGTGGGCACCGGGCGCAGCTCGTCGTCGGAGCCGAGCCGGCCGTACCGGTCGGGGCCGACCTCGCCCCAGCCGGGCCGGTCCGGCCGGCCGCCCTCGCGCAGCGCCGCCTCCTGCGGATCCAGCCCGTACGTGGTGTACGCGGCCCGGTCGCCGAGCACCCGCATCCGGGGTCCGAGCTGCGCCGCCACCGCGCTCATCCACAGCTGGGAGCGGATCCCGCCGGCGTGGGTCAACGCCACGAACGCGTCGTCGTCCACCTCGGCCCCGGGCCGCCGCCGGTCCACCTCGGCGTACACCCGGGTCACCGGGCCGAACAGCTGAACCGCCTGGTCGATCAGGTGGGCGCCCAGGTCGAACAGCGCCCCACCGGCCTCACCGGGCGCGCCGCTCTCCCGCCAGCCCGGTTTGATCGCCGGCCGCCACCGCTCGAACCGCGACTCGAACCGGGCCACCCGGCCCAGTTCGCCGGCCTCGACGAGCCGGCGGACGGTCAGGAAGTCCCCGTCCCAGCGGCGGTTCTGGAAGACGGTCAGCGGCACGCCTGCGGCGGCCGCCTCCGTGACCAGCGCGCGGCCCTGCGCCGCGGTCGGCGCGAGCGGCTTGTCCACCACCACCGGCAGGCCGGCCGCCACCGCCGCCCGGGCCATTGGCACGTGCTGCCGGTTCGGGGTGGCCACCACCACCAGGTCCAGGGTGTCCGCGGCCCGCCACAGCTCGTCGGCGCCGTCGACGACGCGGGCGTCCGGATGCTCGGCGTGCACCTGCTCGCGACGCCGCGGGTCGCGGGTCACCACGGCCGCCAGCCGCAGCCCGGGCGTCGCGGCGATCAGCGGGGCGTGGAACACCCGCCCGGCCACCCCGTACCCCAGCAACCCCACCCGCAGCGGCGCCCGCGCCATGCCGTCCCCCGTCGTCGCCCGATGCCTCGACCCTACGCGGCGCGCCGGCGGCGGGGTCGCGGGCGGGCACCGCCCGCGGTGTGACAGCGTGGGCGGGTGGACGCATCCCCGGTCGACGTCGACCTCGCCCTGGTGGGCGGCGGCGGCGCCGCCTCCCTGGTCCTGGCCGCCCTGGACCGGCGCGCAGTGACCGGCCTGCGGGTCGCCGTGATCGACCCGGTGCGCAGGCGCGGCCAGGATCGGACCTGGGCCTTCTGGGGCACCCCGGGCGCCGACCTCGACCCGCTGCTGAGCGCCAGCTGGTCGCGGGTCGACGTGGTCACGCCCGCCGGCCGCCGCGTCCTCCCACTGGCCCCTCTCCGGTACGCCATGCTGCGCTCCGCCCCGGTCTACGACCGGGCCGCCGCGGCCGAGCAGCGGTTGGGCGCGGTGCGCATCGGCGCGCCGGCCGGCGAACTGCGCGACGACGGCCACCGGGTGACCGTCCACGACCCGGACGGACGGCCCCTGGTCCGAGCCGGCTGGGTCCTCGACTCCCGGCCCCGCCCGCCCCGGCGGCCCGGGCGCACCAACTGGCTCCAGCACTTCCGGGGCTGGTGGCTGGCGGCCGACCGGCCCACCTTCGACCCGGACCGGGCGGTGCTGATGGATTTCCGCACCCCGCAGCCGGACCGGGGTGTCTCCTTCGGCTACGTGCTCCCGGTCAGCGACCGGTACGCGCTGGTCGAGTACACCGAGTTCTCACCCGCCCTGCTGCCCGACGCGGCGTACGACGCGGCGCTGCGCGCCTACGCCGCCCTGCTCGACCTGGACCTGGCCGGGCTGCGGGTGCGCGAGGTGGAGAACGGCGTCATCCCGATGACCGACGGCCCGTTCGTGCCCCGCCCGTCGGCGCGGGTGGTGCGCCTCGGCACCGCCGGCGGCGCGACCCGCCCCTCCACCGGCTTCACCTTCTCCGCCATGCTGCGCCAGGCCGACCAGGTGGCCCGGGCCCTCGCCGCCGGCCGCCCGCCGGTGCCGGCGCCCGCGTACCCGTCCCGGCACCGGTGGCTGGACGCGGTGGCGTTGCGGGCCCTGGACCGGGGGCACGTCGACGGGGTCGAGTTCTTCGAGCGGCTCTTCGACCGCAATCCCGCCGAGCGGGTGCTGCGCTTCCTCGACGGGGTCACCTCCCCGGCCGAGGACCTGGCGGTGATGCGGTCCAGCCCGCTGCTGCCGATGACCGGCGCGGTGCTCGGGGACGCCGGGGGCCGGCTGCGCGCCCGGCTGCGCCGGGGGGTGGGGGCCCACCCCCCTTCCGGGGGGGGGGGGTGGGGGGGGGGGGGAGGGGGGGGGGGGGGAGGGGGGGGAAGCGGTCGGCGAGCGCCAACGTGGAGGGGCGGTGCACCGTCAACAGGG
>NZ_JBJZOG010000073.1:0-32227 GCF_047200535.1 Micromonospora mangrovicola
GGGCACCGGCTTCTCGTCGCGAGCCAGCCCCGCGTTGATGATCTCCGGCGCGGCCCGGCCGGACCCGCCGTTGACCAGACCCCGAGCGGCGTCGCCGAGTCGGGACAGCAGGCCACCGGCGGCGTCCTTCGTATCGCCCGCAACCTGTCCGGTGCGCGCGGGGTCCTGGTCGGTCAGGCTCGCTGTCCCGCCCAGCGTCGCCACCATGGCCAGCGCCAGTCCCCCGATCAGGGGACCTCGTGCTCGTCGTTTCACCCGTAACCCTCCGTCGCTTGGAGACACGACGGGCTGAGGCTAGGAACAGGCGATATACGGGCCAGCATCTCCGGAGCACTTTTCGGGCATGCGGGATCCGTCAGTCAGCCGGTGCGGCTGCCGGATCCGCAGGTCCGCCCGGCCCGCGCTGCGCAGCTCAGCGGCGCAGGGTCAGGATGAGGTCGGCGACCAGGGCGGTCCAACCGGTCTGGTGCCACGCGCCCAGGCCGGCGCCGTTGTCGCCGTGGAAGTACTCGGGAAAGGCGATCAGGTCCCGCCAGTCCGGATGGGTCTGGAAGAGCTGCGCCGCCCCGTAGATCGGCCGCCGGCCCCAGCCGTCCCGGGTGAACAGGGCGATCAGCCGGGCGGAGAGGTCGTCGGCGACCTGGTCCAGGGTCCGCTTCACCCCGGACCGGGTCGGGTACTCGACCTGGAGATCGTCGCCGAAGAAGGCGGCGTAGTCGCGCAGCGCGCTGATCAGCAGGAAGTTGGTCGGCATCCAGATCGGGCCGCGCCAGTTGGAGTTGCCGCCGAACAGGCCGCTGGTCGACTCGGCCGGCTCGTAGCCGACACAGAACTCCTGCCCGCCGAGGGTCACCGCGAAAGGCTTGTCCAGGTGGGCGCGGGAGAGCGTCCGCAGGCCGTAGTCGGAGAGGAACTCGTCGGGGTCCAGCATCCGGGCGAGCAGCCGGACCACCTGCTCCGGGCCGACCATGGACAGCAGCCGCTGCTGCCGGCCGTCGGGGCCGAGCCGCCGGGCGCCGATCACGTCGGCGTACTCAGGCCGGTTGGTGAGGAACCAGCGCAGCCGGGCGCCCAGCTCGGGCAGCCGGCGCAGGGTCCGCGCCGTCAGCCGGGTGACCGCGGCGAGCGGCAGCAGCCCGACCACCGAGCGGACCTTCAGCGGCACCTTGGTGCCGTCGGCCAGCCGCAGCACGTCGTAGAAGAAGGCGTCCTCGGCGTCCCACAACCCCTGGTCGTGCGCGGCCGCCGCGATGTACGCGAAATGCTCGAAGAACTTGGTGGCGGTGTCCACGTACGCCCGGTCGTGCTCGGCCAGCACGATGGCCATGTCGAGCAGGTTCAGCGCGTACATGGCCATCCAGCCGGTGCCGTCGGACTGCTCCAGCACCCCGGCCACCGGCAGGGCGGCCGAACGGTCGAACGGGCCGACGTTGTCCAGCCCGAGGAAGCCGCCCTCGAAGACGTTGTTGCCGCCGGTGTCCTTGCGGTTGACCCACCAGGTGAAGTTGAGCAGCAGCTTGTGCATCACCCGGGCGAGGAACTCGTGGTCGGAGGAACCGTCGATCTCGAAGACCTTCAGCGCCGCCCAGGCGTGCACCGGCGGGTTCACGTCGCCGAACGCCCACTCGTACGCGGGGATCTGCCCGTTGGGGTGCAGGTACCACTCGCGGAGCAGGAGCAGCAGCTGCTCCTTGGCGAAGCCGGGATCGACCCGGGCGATGGTGACGCAGTGGAAGGCCAGGTCCCAGGCCGCGTACCAGGGGTACTCCCACGGGTCGGGCATGGAGATCACGTCGAAGCTGTTCATGTGCCACCAGGCGCTGTTGCGCCCGTGACGACGCCCGGCCGGCGGCGGCGTCGAACCCGGATCGCCCTCCAGCCACCGCTTGACGTCGAAGTGGTAGAACTGCTTGCCCCACATCAGCCCGGCGATGGCCTGCCGGGCGACGAGGGCCTCGTCGGCGGTGGCGGCGGACGGGATGACGCTGTCGAAGAAGCGGTTGGCCTCGGCGCGCCGGGCCCACAGCACAGCGTCGAAGTCGTCGCCCAGGTCGGCCGGGGGCGGCGGGAGGCTCGCCGGGGGCGGGGCGGTACGGGTCAGCCGCAGCCGGATCTGCCGCTGGCCACCGGCCGGCACGTCCAGCACGTAGTGCAGCGCGCCCTTGGTCCCCTCCCGGTCCGGGTTGACCGTGTCCGCGCCGTCGACCACGTGGTCGTTGATGCCGTCCTTCGGGTACACCGAGCGCCCTTGCAGCCCCCAGAGCCGCTCGGCGTTGGTGTCGTTGTCGCAGAGCAGCGGGGTGGGTTCCCCCTCGCCCTCCAGCAGCAGCTGGCCGAGCACCCAGTGCTCGCCGACCAGCCGGGAACCCTCGCCGACCAGCTTCGGCACCCGGTCCCCGCCGGGCAGACCCCAGGCCCAGGTGTTGCGGAACCAGAGGGTCGGCAGCACGTGCAGGGTGTCGTCCCGGTCCCCCCGGTTGGCGACGGTGATCAGGATGCACAGGTCGGTCGGGGACGCCTTGGCGTAGTCGACGCTCACCGCCCAGTACCGGTCGTCGTCGAAGATCCCCGTGTCAACCAGCTCGTACTCGGTGTCGTCCCGGCCGCGCAGCGCGTTCACCGCGACCAGCTCGTCGTACGGAAAGGCGGCCTGCGGGTAGTGGTAGCGCCAGCGCATCCACGAATGGGTGGGGGTGGAGTCCTCGTACCACCAGTAGTCCTTGGCGTCCTCGCCGTGGTTGCCGCCGTCGCCGCCGAGGCCGAACATCCGCTCCTTGAGGATCGGGTCGCGCCCGTTCCACAGCGCGAGGGCGAAGCAGAAAGTCTGCCGGTCGTCGCAGACGCCCGCCATGCCGTCCTCGTTCCACCGGTAGGCTCGGGACCGCGCGTGATCGTGGGGGAAGTAGTCCCACGCCGTGCCGTGTTCGCTGTAGTCCTCCCGTACCGTCCCCCACGCCCGCTCGGACAGATAGGGACCCCATGCACGCCAGTCCTGCTCTCCGGCGTCGGCCTGGGCGAGCCGGTGCCGCTCGGGGTCGGGGGTCGCGGAGGTCGGGCGGTCAGTGATCACCTGCACATCTTCGACGCCGCCGGGGTACTTCTCCACAGCGGCCATTGTCGCCGTGAGCCGTCGCACCTCGCTGGGGGTGGAGGAAAGTTGATCGACATTCGGTTCGGTCCGCAGGTCTGCGGCGAACTCTCCGCCTCCGCGAACAGGGAGTGGCTGGTCGCCGACGGCCGGGGCGGCTACGCCATGGGCACCGTCGCCGGGCTGCGCACCCGCCGCTACCACGGGCTGCTGGTGGCGGCCGGGGACACCCCGGCGTCCCGCCGGGTGGGACTGGTCAGCCTGGATCCGGCGCTGACCCTCCCCTCCGGCGTGCGGGTCCGGCTCGGCGCGCACGAGTGGTCCTCCGGGGTGGTCGACCCGCGCGGCTTCGAGCTGCTCGAACGCTTCGACCTGACCGACGGGGTGCCGCGCTGGCGGTGGCGGATCGGCGACGTGGTCATCGAGCGGGAGATCGCCATGGCGTACGGCCGGTCCTGCGTCGCGGTGGTGCACCGGCTGATCTCCGGCGGCCCGGTCCGGCTGGAGCTGGCGGCGGCCTGCACCTGGCGGGACTCGCACGGCGAGCGCCGCGCCGACGGGCCGACTCCCCGCCTGGAGCCGGCGGCCGGCGGCGCGGTGATCGAGGGCGCTTACCGGCTGGCCGGGCCGGACTGGACCCCCGAGGGGCAGTGGTGGCTGGGCGTGCACCATCGGGAGGAGGCGGCGCGCGGCCTCAACCCGGACGAGGACCTCTGGTACGCGGGCCGGTTCTCCGGCGCGCTGGACTCCCCGGGCGCCACGGTGTCGGTGCTGGCCTGGGCGGACGACCTGGCGGAGGAGCCGCCGGAGGCGACCGCGCTGGTCGAAGCGGCCCGGCGGCGGAACCGGTCGGTGGTGGCCGCGGCCAAGCCGGACGACGCGGTGGAGGCGACGCTGGCCCTGGCCGCCGACGCGTTCGTGGTGCGCGCCGGCACCGGGCCGGACGTGGTGGCCGGCTACCCGTGGTTCGGCGCCTGGTCCCGGGACACCATGACCTCGTACGAGGGGCTGTTCCTCTGCACGAACCGCGCCGACGAGGGCCGGGAGCTGCTGCGGGCGTACGCGGCGACGCTGTCGGAGGGGATGCTGGCGAACACCGCCGACACCGGCCGGGTGGAGTACAACACGGTCGACGCCACGCTGTGGTTCCTGCACGCGGTGAGCCGACACGTCACCGTCACCGGGGACACCGACCTCGGCGCCGAGCTGCTGCCCGCGCTGGACGCCGTGGTGCGGGCGCACGTCGCCGGCACCCGGTACGGCATCGGCGTGGACCCGGCCGACGGGCTGCTCACCCAGGGCGGCCCGCCCGACGTGGCGCTCACCTGGATGGACGCCCGGGTGTACGGGGTGCCGGTGACCCCGCGCACCGGCAAGCCGGTCGAGGTGAACGCGCTCTGGATCAGCGGGCTGGCCGGGCTCGCCGAGCTGACCGAGCGAACTGGCCGGGACGCCGCCGCGCTGCGGGCGCGGCACGCGCAGGCGGCCGCCTCGTTCCGGGAGCGGTTCCCGGCACCGGCGGGCTGGCTGCACGACGTGCTGGACGCGCCCGCGCCGGCGTATCCGCTCGGCGGGGCCGTGCGCCACGACGACGACCTGCTCCGCCCCAACCAGCTGCTCGCCTGGTCCCTGCCGTACGCCCCGCTGGAGCCGGACGGGGCCACCCTGCGCCGGGTGGCCGAGGGGTTGTTCACCCCGCTCGGGCCGCGCAGCCTCTCCCCCGACTCGCCCGGCTTCGTCGGCCACCACCGGGGCGGGCCGGCCGACCGGGACGCCGGCTACCACCAGGGCACGGTCTGGCCGTGGCTGATCGGGCCGTTCGTCGACGCGTACCGCCGGGCCGGGCTGCCGGTCGACGACCTGCTGGTCGGCCTGGAGGGGCACCTGACGGAGTTCGGCCTGGGCTCGGTGAGCGAGACGGCCGACGGGCTCGCCCCGCACCCGGCCACCGGCTGCCCGTTCCAGGCCTGGTCGGTCGCCGAGCTGTTGCGCGTCCGCCGGCCCCGCCGGTAGCGCGTTACAGACCGGCAACCGGCGCGTCGCCGCTGGTTATCGACCGCTCGGCAGGATGGGCTGCGACCCCACGGCGCACCCGGCGCGGTGCGTCGCGCGGGGTGGGAGACACAACTCAAAGGGGGCCGCATGTCAGCTGAGGCCGAAGTGATCGACATCCAGCCCGCCCGGCACCAGCGGGTGCTGATCCTCTCCTGGGAGTACCCGCCGGTGCTCGTCGGTGGCCTCGGCCGCCACGTGCACGCCCTCTCCGTCGCCCTGGCCGCCGCCGGCCACCAGGTCACCGTCGTCACCCGCCACACCGAGGGCGCACCCCTGGAGGAGTACGCCGACGGCGTACGCATCGTCCGCGCCGCCGAGGACCCCGTCCGCTTCCCCCTCGCCACCAGCAGCCTGCTCGCCTGGACCATGGCCTTCAACCACACCCTCACCCGAGCCGCCCTGCGCGCCGCCGAGACCGGCGACCACGACGTCATCCACGCCCACGACTGGCTCGTCGCACACACCGCCGTCACCCTCGCCGAGCACCTCTCCCGGCCGCTGGTCACCACCATCCACGCCACCGAGGCGGGCCGGCACCAGGGCTGGCTGCCCGAGGAGATGAACCGCACCATCCACGGCGTCGAACACTGGCTGAGCAACGCCTCGGCCCGGGTGATCGCCTGCTCCGGCTACATGCGCGACCAGGTGACGCGGCTGTTCGACGTACCGGCCGGACGGATCGACGTGGTGCCCAACGGGGTCGACGACCGGGCCTGGCACGCCCGTCCCCGCGCGGTGGCCGCCGCCCGGGCCCGGTTCGCCGGTGACGGCCCGCTGATCGGGTACGCCGGCCGGCTGGTCTACGAGAAGGGCGTACAGCACCTGGTGCACGCCGTGCCGTACCTGCGGGACCGGCACCCCGGGCTGCGCGTCGTGATCGCCGGCGACGGCCCGTACAAGGCGGAGCTGGTCGACCAGGCGGGGCGGCTGCACCTCGCCGGGACGGTCCGGTTCGCCGGCTTCATGGACTCCGCCCAGCTCCCGGCGGTGCTCGCCGCCACCGACGCCACCGTCGTCCCCAGCCTCTACGAACCGTTCGGCATGATCGCCCTGGAGGCGGCCGCCGCCGGGGCGCCGCTCGCGGTGGCCAGCACCGGCGGGCTCGCCGAGATCGTCGAGCCCGGCATCACCGGGGTGACCTTCCCGCACAGCGACCCGGACGCGCTGGCCGGCGCGGTCGACCGGCTGCTCGGCGACGAGATCTTCGCCCGCCGGGTGGCCCGCCGGGCCCGCACCATGGTCGCCGAGCGGTACGGCTGGGCCAGCATCGCCGCCCGCACCGCCGGCAGTTACGCCGCGGCCCGCCGGGAACACGGCGCCTTCCAGGCCCGGCGGGCCGCCGCCCAGCTGGCCGATGGCCGATCCGCCGTCGCCATTCCGGACGGAAATCTGCTCACCGGGGCCGCGGGCTGAGCCGCGCCGCACCGACGGGCGATAGGTGATGTCCGATCCGTTGGTTATTGTGGACCTCCACCAGCGGTAAGGAGTGCGGTGCAGCAGGTAATGATCGCCGGCCGGTACCGCCTGCTCGAGCTGGTCGGACGCGGGGGCATGGGCCGGGTCTGGCGGGCCCGGGACGAGATGCTGCACCGCGAGGTGGCGGTGAAGCAGGTGGTGCCGCCCAACTGGCTGGCCGCGCATGAGCGGGACGAGCTGCGCGCCCGTACGCTGCGCGAGGCCCGGACGGCGGCCCGGCTCAGCCATCCCAACGTGGTCCGGGTCTACGACGTGGTCCGGGTCGACGACGACCCGTGGCTGGTCATGGAGTACGTCCCGTCCCGGTCGCTGCAGGAGATCATGGACGACGACGGGCCCGTGACCCCCCGGCGGGCGGCCGGCATCGGGCTGGCGGTGCTGGCCGCGTTGCGCGCCGCGCACGACGCCGGGGTGCTGCACCGCGACGTCAAGCCGGCGAACGTGCTGCTGGCCCGGGACGACCGAGTGCTGCTGACCGACTTCGGGCTGGCCGTCTTCGACGGCGGCGACGGCATGATGACCCGGCCCGGGCTGGTGCTGGGCTCCCCGCAGTACGTGGCCCCGGAACGCGCCGCCGAGGGGGTATCCAGCGTCGAGGCGGACCTCTGGTCGCTGGGCGCCACCCTGCACGCCGCCGTGGAGGGCCGTTCACCGTACGCACGCAGCACCGCGATGGCCACGCTCACCGCGCTGGCCAGCCAGCCGCCGGACCCGGCGCCGCACGCCGGCCCGCTGGAGCCGGTGCTGGTCGGGCTGCTGCGCCGCGACCCGCGCCACCGGCTCCGCCACGACGACGCGGCCCGGCTGCTCGCGGTCGCCGCCGCCGGTCCGGGCACCGGGGTTGCGCCCGGGCCGGGCGTCGTCGGGCCGACCTGGGACAGCACCGGATCGTCCCCGGTGCCACCGCCCGAGGGCGGTTACCCGGAGGTCGTGCCGCCGGCCGCCGCCGCGCGGGCGTGGAGCCGGGCCGCGCAACCGGGCGCCCCGCCGTCCCCGGCCGACGGGGACGACACGCTCGGGCTGCCGGGCGCCGCCGCCCCCGGTGCGGCCGCCGCGATCGCGGGCGGCGACGGCGCCCCCTCCCCCGCGTGGCAGCACCGCCGCGCGGCGGTGCGCCACTGGGGGCTCGTGGTGGGGGCGCTGGTGCTGGCCGTGGCCGCCGGGGTCGGCACCGCCCTGGCCGTGGTCGACGACCACGGCGGGCTGGGCGTCGACGCGGCGGGAGACCCGCACGGACGGCCGGGCGAGCCGTGGGAGCACGAGCCCGGGCCGCCCGGCCCGCCGCCGGACGGGCACGGGGTGCCACCTCCGCCCTTCCCCTGCATCCGGCCCGACGTGGCCGGCGATCCGGTACCCGCGGGTTCGCCGCCCGCCGGCGGGGACACCACCCTGCCGGCCGGCTGGGTCTGGTACGGCGACGCCGCGAGCTTCCGGATCGCCGTGCCGGCCGGCTGGCGGTACCTGCGGTCCGGGAGCGCCACCTGCTTCCAGGATCCGGTCAACCGCCGGATCCTCGGTGTCGAGCCGTCGCCCGGCGGGGCGGCACCGGTGGACCAGCTGCGGGCGGCCGAAGGGAGCCTGACCGAGAGCGGCCGGCTGCCCGGCTACCAGCAGGTGCGGCTCGCCGCGGTCGGCGGGGACGCCGAGTGGGAGTGCCGCTGGACCGCACCGTACGGGGAGCGGCTGCACGCCCTGCGGGTGCTGCCCGGCGACGCCGCCGGCTGGACCCTCGGCTGGACCACCCCGGACGTCGACTGGGCGGCCGCCGCAGGTCAGTTGACCATGATCCGGCGGAGCTTCCGGCCGGCCGGCTCCACCCGCTCGGCCGGCTGACGACCCCGGGGCCCCGACACCGGCAGGATCGCCCGACGCGCCGCTACGCACCGGCATACTCCCTGCTGATCGGCCGGTGGCCGGGGGCGGGCTCGGGACGGCCTCCGCAGTGGACCGTCCGGGTGATGCCCCACGACCCGAAGGCTTGACTACAGTGGCGTAGTTTTGTCGATCAAGATCTCTGGGGAGGGCGAGCCGAGATGATGGGACCATCCCACGCGCTGTCCGGCGCGGCGGTGTGGCTGACCGGCTCCTGGGCACTGGACCAGTTCGCCGGCTACCACCAGACGCCGCTGGCGCTGGCGGTGGGCACCGCGGTGTGCGCGGGCGGGGCGCTCTTCCCCGACCTCGACCTGTCCGGCAAGGTGACCCGTAACCAGGGCGGGGCCACCGTGGCCCGGACCTTCGGCGTGTTCAGCCTCTTCGTCGCCGAGGTGATGGAGAAGATCTCGCTGGGTGTCTACTACGCCACGAAGCTCAGTAAGGATCCGCGCCGCAACAACGGCCACCGGACGCTGACCCACACCATCCCGTTCACCATCCTGGTGGGCTGGGGCACCACCGCGCTCTGCGCCCATTTCGGCAAGTGGGCGGTGGTCAGCATCCTGTTCTTCATGATCGGGCTGGCGCTGCGCGGGCTGTTCGACGAGTGGGCCGAGCGGGCCGGCTGGGTCATCGTCACCCTGGCTTCGGCCGCCGCCGCCTGGTACACCTTCGCCAACCTGCCCGGCGACCGGGGTTATCCGCTGATCGGCACCGCCGTCGGGGTGGGCTGTTTCGTGCACATCCTCGGCGACATGATCACCCGGGCCGGGGTGCCGATCCTCTGGCCCATCCCGATCAAGCGACGGATGTGGACCATGATCGGCCTGCCGAACAGCATCGCGCTGCGCACCGGCAGCAAGGCCGAGACGGTCGTGCTGCGGATGGCGATGACGATCCTCGCGGTGCTCGCCGCGGTGGGGCTGGTCGCGCCGTCCGTGCTGCACCGGTTCAACATCGAGATGTGACAGCGGTGGGAGACGGGCCGACGGGACAGGACCGACCGCCGGCCGAGGACGCGGCGGTGCCCGGGTTCTGGCGGCGGCTCGGGCTGCCCGGGCTCGCCGACGTGCACACCCACTTCCTCCCGCCCCGGCTGCTGCGGAAGGTGTGGGCGTACTTCGACACGGCGGGGCCGCTGGTCGGCCGGGAGTGGCCGATCCGGTACCGCTGGGACGACGAGGCCCGAGTGGCGCACCTGCGCCGGCTCGGCGTACGGGCGTTCACCGCGCTGGCGTACCCGCACCGGCCGGGGATGGCGGAGTCGCTGAACCGGTGGACGCTGGACTTCGCGGCGCGCACCCCCGGCTGCCTGCCCTCGGCCACCTTCTTCCCCGAGCCCGGGGCGCCCGGCTACGTCGCGGAGGCGCTGGGCGCCGGGGCGCGGGTGTTCAAGGTCCATTTCCAGGTGGGCGGCTTCCTGCCGACCGACCCGGCGCTGGACGCGGTCTGGGGGCTGCTGGCCGAGGCCGGCGTGCCGGTGGTGGTGCACGCCGGGCACGCCCCGGTGGGCACCGCCCACACCGGACCGGCGCCGTTCGCCGCGCTGCTCGGCCGCCATCCCGGGCTGGCCGCGGTCGTGGCGCACCTGGGCGCCCCGGACTACGCCGAGTTCCTCGACCTGGCCTCGACCCACGAGCGGGTCCGGCTGGACACCACCATGGTGTTCACCTCGTTCTTCGACGCCGCCGTGCCGTTCCCGGCGGCGGAGCTGCCCCGGCTGCGGGAGCTGGGGCTGGCCGGCAAGGTGCTGCTGGGCAGTGACTTCCCGAACATTCCCTACCCGTACCTGGAGCAGCTGACCGGGCTGGCCGGGCTCAACCTCGGCGACGACTGGCTGCGGGCGGTCTGCTGGGGCAACGCGGCCGCGCTGTTCGGCCTGACGGCGGGCTGAGGTCGGGCCCGGGCCACCGGTCCCGACGCGTTCTTGTCATCGACTATTGACGTGCGTGTAACACGTGACCTACCGTCTGTCGAAACGCTTCGTCGAAGCGCTTCGACGACACTCCCGGGGCGTGCCCGGGTCCGCCGGAGGAGGTGCGGGATGGCCACCATGCAGGACGTCGCCCGCCGCGCCCGGGTGTCGGTCAGCACCGTGTCGTACGTGCTCACCGGCGCCCGGCCGATCTCCCAGGCGACTCGGGACAAGGTCCTCGCCGCCATGGCTGAGCTGGACTACCAGCCCAACGCGATGGCCCGCGGGCTGGCCAGCCGGCGCAGCCGCATCCTCGGCCTGCTGCTACCGATGGACGAGCGCGGCCTCGGCGCCACCGAGACCGCCTTCGTCACCGGCGCCGCCGCCGCGGCCAGCGCCGCCGGCTACCACCTGGTCCTCTCCCCGGTCGGCGTCAACGACCTCGACGAGCTGCGCCGCCTCGCCAGCCAGCGGATGCTCGACGGCGCGCTGCTGATGGAGGTGCAGCTGGCCGATCCCCGGGTGGCCGTCCTCCAGGAGGTCGGTGTGCCGCTGGCCCTGATCGGCCGCACCGAGGACCCCGCCGGCCTGTCGTACGTCGACATCGACTTCGACCGGACGGTGCGCGAAGCCGTCGACCACCTGGTCGACCTCGGCCACCGCCGCATCGTCTACGTCAACCACTCGGCCACGGCGATCGACGACGGCTACGGCCCGGCACTGCGCACCCGGGACGCCTTCGCGGCGGCGATGGCCGCGCACGGCCTGGAGCCGCTGATGATCCCCGCCGAGGACAGCGCGGCCGGCGGGCGGGCGGCGATCGCCAGCGCGTTCACGCGGGCCCGCGACCTGACCGCCGTGCTCGCCATGAACGAGAGCGCGGTCTTCGGCATCCTCGGCGAGCTGGCCGGCCGGGGCCTGACCGTGCCCGGGGACGTCTCCGTCGTATCGATGGTCACCTCGCCGCAGGTGGCCGAGCTGGCCACCCCGGCGCTGACCACCATGACCTCACCCGGTTCGGCGCTGGGCCGGACCGCGGTCGAGACGCTGCTGCGGCACCTCGAGGCCGACAGCGGCGAGATCCACCAGCAACTGCTGCCCTGCGCGTTGGAGGTTCGCGGTTCGAGCGGGCCGCCCCGCGCGGCGGGTGGCGACAGCACCACCGGCGCCGGTCCTGCCAGGCCGGCCCCGGACCGTACCGAGGAAACAGCCCGTCGCCGCGCTGCCACGCGGCGACGGGCCTAGCGGAGTACCGGCTCGATACTCACCAAGGAGACTAGCAATGCAGCGACTCCGGAGAGTCGCCGCCGTGGCCGTGCTGGCCGCGCTCGCGGCGACCAACCTGACCGCCTGCGGCGGCGACGACGGCGGGGACGGCGGCGGGGCCAAGACCCTCAAGCTCTGGCACTACGAGAGCGCTAACAGCGCGATGGGGGTCGCCTGGGACAGGGCGATCGAGATCTTCAAGCAGGAGCATCCCGGCGTGGAGGTGCGCTTCGAGCGCAAGGCGTTCGAGCAGATCCAGCAGAACGCCGGCATGATCATCAACTCGTCCGAGGGCCCGGACGTGATGGAGTACAACAAGGGCAACGCCACCGCCGGCCTGCTCTCCTCGCAGGGTCTGCTCACCGACCTGACCGGCGAGGCCACCAAGCGGGGCTGGGACAAGGCCCTGAGCCCCAGCCTGCAGACCACCGCCCGGTACTCGGACAAGGGCGTGATGGGCTCCGGCAACTGGTACGGCGTGCCGAACTACGGCGAGTACGTGATGGTCTACTACAACAAGGACCTGTTCACGAAGTACGGCGTCGCGGTGCCCAGCACGCTCGACGAGATGACCCGGGCGATGGACACCTTCGTCGGCAAGGGCGTCACCCCGCTGGGCACGGCCGGCGCGGAGTACCCGGCCGGGCAGCTCTTCTACCAGCTCGCGCTCGCCAAGGCCGACCGGGCGTTCGTGGACAACTACCAGCTCTACAAGAACCCGGTCGACTTCCACGCCGACCCGCTCAAGTACGGCGCGGACACCTTCGCCGACTGGGTGCGCAAGGGCTACGTGTCGAAGGACGCGGCCAGCGCGAAGGCGGAGGACATGGGCACCGCGTTCATCGCCGGCAAGACGCCGATGATCGTCTCCGGGAGCTGGTGGTACGGCCGGTTCAAGAGCGAGATCAAGTTCAACTGGGACACCTTCCTCTTCCCGGGCAACACCCTCAACGCCGGCTCGTCGGGCAACATCTGGGTGGTTCCGGCCAGCAGCAAGGCCAAGAGCCTGGCGTACGACTTCATCGACATCACCATGCGCCCCGAGGTCCAGGCGCTGATCGGCAACAACGGCGGCGTACCGGTCGGCGGCGACCCGGCCAAGATCAGCGACCCGAAGGACCGGAAGCTGATCGAGAACTTCAACAGGATCAGCGCGCAGGACGGGCTGGCCTTCTACCCCGACTGGCCGGTGCCCGGCTACTACGACGTCCTCGTCTCCGGCTTCCAGGGGCTGATCAACCAGTCCAAGTCGCCCGACCAGGTGCTCGACGCGATCGCCAAGCCCTACCAGGACGGCGTCGCGGAGATCAAGCGCGGCTGACGACGGCGCGGGCGGGCGCGCCACGCGACGCGCCCGCCCCGCCGCGGAAGGATCTCCCATGGCAGTGCCCGACACCGCGGTCGCTCCGGCGACCGAGGCACCCCCGACAGCGGCGTCCGCACGGCGCCGCGGCCCGTCCCGCCCCGACGCCGCGTACTGGCTCTACCTGCTCCCCGGCGCGGTGCTCTTCCTGCTCGTCATCGGCGGGCCGCTGGTCTACACCGGCTATCTCTCGCTCACCCGGTGGTCCGGCGTCGGCGAGCCCACCTACATCGGCCTGGACAACTACCGGAACCTGCTGCACGACGACGTGTTCTGGACCTCGTTCCAGAACACCCTTGCGATGATCGTCGCGATGGTGGTGCTGCCCACCCTCGTCGGACTGGTGCTGGCCGCGGTGCTCTTCGACACCATCGGCCGCCGGTTCCGGCCCCGCACCGCCGCCGCCCTGCGCGCCGCCTTCTACCTGCCGCAGGTGCTGCCGGTCGTCGTCGCCGGCATCGTCTGGGGCTGGATCCTGCGGCCCGACGGCGCCTTCAACGGGCTGCTCGACACGGTCGGGCTCGGCGCGCTGCGCCACGACTGGCTCGGCGACCCGGACACCGCGCTGCCCGCGGTGATGGCGGTGATGATCTGGGTGCAGATCGGCTACCCGGTGGTCGTCTTCATGGCGGCGCTGGAGCGGGTCGACCCGGAACTCTACGAGGCGGCCGAGCTCGACGGCGCCGGCTGGCTGCGCCGGTTCCGGGCGATCACCCTGCCGCAGATCCGACCGGAGACCTTCGTGGTCGGGCTGACCTGCACCATCGCCGCGATGAAGGTGTTCGGGCCGATCTACGCGTTGACCCGGGGCGGCCCGGAGAACGCCACCAACGTCCCGTCCTACTTCGCCTACTACACGTTCTTCAAGAAGCTGCACGTCGGCTACGGCTCGGCGATCTCGATGGTGCTCACGCTGATCATCGTGGTGGTGAGCGTGCTGTTCATCCGGGCGCAGAACCGGGCCGAGCGGCGGGACGGAGGCCTCTGATGGCGGTCACGCTCAGCACCGGCCGCCGCGCCCGGCGGGCCCCGGACCAGCACCATCGCGGCGCCGGCCGGTGGATCGTGCTGGCGCTGGTCACCGCCGCGGCGCTGGCCATGCTGGTGCCGTTCGCAGTCATGCTGCTCAACGCCTTCAAGTCGCCCGGGGACTACTCGAGCAACGGCCCGCTGAGCTGGCCTTCGGAGTTCTACACCAAGGGGCTGCGGACGTACTGGGAGCAGGTCGACTTCCCGGTGAAGCTGTGGAACTCGATCCTCATCTCCGGCTCCGTCGCGGTGCTCGCGGTGGTCGTGTCGCTGCTCAACGCGTACGCGCTGGGCGTCGGCCGGGTGCGCGGCCGGCTCTGGATCATCGGCCTCTTCCTGCTGGCCAACATGCTCCCGCAGGAGTCGCTGATCTACCCGCTCTACCACTTCGCCAAGGAGGCGGGGCTCTACAACACCCGACTCGCCGTGATCATCATCTTCACGGTCGTCCAGAGCGCGTTCGGCACCTACCTGCTCGCCTCGGTGCTCGGCACCTTCCCCCGACCGCTGCTGGAGGCGGCGGCGCTGGACGGCGCCGGCAAGTGGCGGATCCTGTGGCGGGTGGTGCTGCCCAACCTGCGTCCCACCCTCTCGGTGCTGCTCGTCTTCTTCTTCATCTGGACCTGGAACGAGTTCCTCATCCCCCTGGTCATGCTCATCGACAACCAGACCCAGACCGTCCCGGTCGCGCTCGCCTCGCTGCAGGGCGACCGGCTGATGGACGCCCCGACCACCAACGCCGGCGCGCTGCTCAGCCTCGTCCCGGCGATCTTGTTCTTCCTCATCTTCCAGCGCACCCTGGCGCGCGGCATCACGGCGGGAGCCGAGAAGTGAAGTTCACCGACGGGTACTGGCAACTGCGTCCCGGGGTCAGCGTGCTGCGCCCCGGCACGGTCGAGTCGGTGGAGCCGGACGAGCGCGGGTTCACCGTCTTCGCACCCACCGGCCGGATCACCGGGCGCGGCGACACGCTCAACCGGCCCGTGGTCACCGTGCGGTTCTTCTCCCCGGCGCCCGGCGTGATCGGGGTGACCATCGGCCACCACAGCGGCGGGCTGCCCCGCCAGCCCCGGTTCGCCCTGGCCGAGTCCACCGACCATCCCGTGCAGGTGGAGGTCACCGGGGTCACCGCGCGGCTCACCAGCGGCGAGCTGACCGCGCGGGTCGCGCTGGTCGGGCCCTGGCGGGTCGACTTCCTGCGCGGTGACCGGCTGGTCACCTCCTCCACCGAGCGCAGCATCGGCATCGTCACCGACGCCGAGGGTCGCAAGTACGTGCACGAGCGGCTGGCGCTGGGCGTCGGCGAGACGATCCACGGTCTCGGCGAGCGGTTCGGCCCATGGGTCAAGAACGGCCAGCGCGTGGACATCTGGAACGCCGACGGCGGCACGGCCAGCGAACAGGCGTACAAGAACGTGCCGTTCTATCTCAGCAACGCCGGGTACGGGGTCTTCGTGGACCATCCGGAGTTGGTCTCCTTCGAGGTCGGCTCGGAGGTGGTGTCGCAGACCCAGTTCAGCGTGGCAGGGCAGTCGCTGACCTACCACGTGATCGACGGCCCCAGCCCGAAGGACGTGCTGCGCCGGTACACCGCGCTGACCGGCCGGCCGGCGCGGGTGCCGGCGTGGTCGTACGGGTTGTGGCTGTCCACCTCGTTCACCACCCAGTACGACGAGAAGACGGTGACCGAGTTCATCGACGGGATGGCCGAGCGGGACCTGCCGCTGTCGGTCTTCCACTTCGACTGCTTCTGGATGCGCCAGTTCCACTGGGTCGACTTCGTCTGGGACCCGGAGACCTTCCCCGACCCGCAGGGCATGCTGCGCCGGCTGCACGAGCGCGGGCTGAAGGTCTGCGTCTGGATCAACCCGTACATCGCCCAGCGGTCGTACCTGTTCGAGGAGGGCCGGCGGGCCGGCTACCTGGTCCGCAACCCGGACGGCTCGGTCTGGCAGTGGGACAAGTGGCAGGCCGGCATGGCGCTGGTCGACTTCACCAACCCGGACGCGGCCCGCTGGTTCGCAGGCAAGCTCAAGGTGCTGCTCGACATGGGCGTCGACTGCTTCAAGACCGACTTCGGCGAGCGCATCCCGACCGACGTGGTGTGGCACGACGGCGCCGACCCGCAGCGGATGCACAACTACTACGCGTACCTCTACAACCGGACCGTCTTCGAGCTGCTGGAGGCCGAGCGCGGCGCGGGTGAGGCGGTGCTGTTCGCCCGGTCGGCCACGGCCGGCGGGCAGCAGTTCCCGGTGCACTGGGGCGGCGACTGCGAGTCCACCTTCGTCGCGATGGCCGAGTCGCTGCGGGGCGGGCTGTCGCTGGCCGCGTCCGGGTTCGGGTACTGGAGCCACGACATCGGCGGATTCGAGGGCACCCCGGACCCGGCGGTGTTCAAGCGGTGGATCGCCTTCGGCCTGCTCTCCTCGCACTCCCGGCTGCACGGCTCCGGGTCGTACCGGGTGCCGTGGGCGTACGACGACGAGGCGGTCGACGTGCTGCGCCGCTTCACCCGGCTCAAGCTGAGCCTGATGCCGTACCTCGCGGCGACGGCCGAGGAGGCGCACCGCGACGGGGTGCCGATGATGCGCCCGATGATCCTGGACTTCCCGGACGACCCGACCGCCCCGTACCTGGACCGGCAGTACATGCTCGGCCCGGACGTGCTGGTGGCGCCCGTGCTGAGCGCCGACGGGCAGGTGACCTACTACGTGCCGGCCGGCACCTGGACCCACCTGCTCAGCGGCGCGCAGGTCACCGGCCCGGGCTGGGTGACGGAGAAGCACGACTTCGACAGCGTGCCGGTGCTCGCCCGGCCCGGCGCGGTCATCCCGTTCGGTGCGGTCGAGGACCGGCCCGACTATGCCTGGGCGGACGACGTACGGCTGCGGCTGTTCGCGCCGGTGCCTGGGCAGCGGACCCGGGTCAGGATTCCCGCGCCGGGCCGTGGCGCCGGAGCCGAGTTCGAAGTGCGATATGAGGACGGTCGGGCCGACGCCGAACTGGTGGCGGGCGCTTCGTCAAGGCACGTCGTGGAGGTGGCGGAATGAGCGGGTTCAGGTTCCCGGAGAGCTTCGTCTGGGGCTCCGCGACGGCGGCGTACCAGATCGAGGGCGCGGCGAGGGAGGGCGGCCGGGGGCCGTCCATCTGGGACACCTACAGCCACACGCCGGGACGCACCCGCAACGGGGACACCGGCGACGTGGCGGCCGACCACTACCACCGCTGGGCGGAGGACCTGGACCAGCTCACCGCGCTCGGGCTCGACGCGTACCGGTTCTCGATCTCCTGGCCCCGGGTGCAGCCGGGCGGCTCGGGCCCGGTCAACCCGGTGGGAGTCGACTTCTACTCGCGGCTGGTCGACCGGCTGCTGGAGCTGGGAATCCAGCCGGTGGCGACGCTCTACCACTGGGACCTGCCGCAGGAACTGGAGGACGCGGGCGGCTGGCCGGCGCGGGACACCGCCCTCCGGTTCGCCGACTACGCCGCCGGGATCGTGGGGGCACTCGGCGACCGGGTGCACACCTGGACCACGCTCAACGAGCCGTGGTGCTCGGCGTACCTCGGCTACGCCTCGGGGGTGCACGCGCCGGGACGCACGGAACCGGCCGCCGCGCTGGCCGCCGTGCACCACCTGAACCTGGCGCACGGCCTCGCCGGCCGGGTGATCCGCGACCTCGCCCCGGCGGCCCGGCTCTCGGTCACGCTGAACCTGCACGTGGTCCGCTCGGCATCGGACTCGGCGGCCGACCACGACGCGGTACGCCGGATCGACGCGCTCGCCAACCGGGCGTTCCTCGGACCGATGCTGGTCGGGGCGTACCCGGCGGACCTGCTCGCCGACACCGTCGCGGTCACCGACTGGTCGTTCGTGCGCGACGGCGACGAGGAGGCCGCCGCGGTGCCGCTGGACGTGCTCGGGGTCAACTACTACTCCAGCACGCTGGTCCGCGCCTGGGACGGGGTGTCGCCCCGCTCGGACGCGGACGGGCACGGCGAGTCGGCCCACACGCCGTGGGTGGGGGCCGACGACGTCGACTTCCTGCCCCAACCCGGGCCGCACACCGCGATGGGTTGGAACATCGACCCCGGCGGGATGACCGAGCTGCTGCTGCGGCTGCACCGGGAGCACCCCGGCCAGCCGTTGATGATCACGGAGAACGGCGCGGCGTTCGACGACGTGGTCGCGCCGGACGGCGCGGTCCACGACGACCGGCGAGTGGATTACCTGCGCCGGCACATCGGGGCGGTCGGCGACGCGATGGCGGCCGGCGCCGACGTCAGGGGGTACTTCGTCTGGTCCCTGATGGACAACTTCGAGTGGGGGTACGGCTACGACCGGCGATTCGGCATCATCCGCGTCGACTACGACACCCTCGCCCGGACCTGGAAGGACAGCGCCCACTGGTACCGGCGGCTGGCCACGTCGAACCGGCTGCCGGACGCCTGAGGGTCAGCGCAGCGACTCGTCCGCCCAGGCGGCGAGCAACGCCAGCACCGGCGCCCGGCCGGCGAACATCGCGGCCTCGTCGCGGCGGTCGTAGGTCTGGCCGGTGGCGCCGCCGGCCCGGTTGAGCATCACCGGCAGCCAGTCCCGGGCCGGCCAGTCGTGGCGGGACAGCTCGCCGGCCCGGCCCAGCCAGCCGGCCTGCGCGGCGCCGAGCCGGCGGGCCAGCTCGGCGAAGTCGTCGACGCCGGCCGACGTGCCCGGCCGGCCGGCCACGTCGGCCAGCCAGAGCGCGACCGTGCCGTCCGGCCGCTCCTCGGCCGCCAGCACGTCGGGCGCGACCAGGCCGGCACCGGCCCACGCGGTGGCGGCCAGCCCGCTGCGGTACGCCTCGACCTCGCGCCGCCAGTAGTTCCAGTGACCGGGGTCGGCGCCCGCCGCCCAGTGCGCCGGGCCGGCGCCGCCCGCAGGCGGCGTGATCAGCTTGAGCACCGCCGGCCGGCCGTCCCGCCGGGTCCGCCAGATGCCGCCGGTCACCCCGTTGAGCGGGTTGTGGGTCAGCGGGTGCGCCGGCACGTCGGCGGGGACGAGGTCGAGCGGCGGGCGGGTCATCGCGGGCAGCCTACCGGCCGGGGCCGCCGGCGACGGTGCCCGAGAACCCGGCGGTGGTCACCGACTCCCGGGCGATGACCTCGACCATCTCCTGCGGGTCGCGGTGCGCCTGCGGTGGTGCCGTCACCAGGGTGGCGCCGGTGAGGAACGGCCAGAGCAGCTCCCGCACCGACACGTCGAAGGTGTACGGCGTCTTCTGCAGCACCACGTCACCCGGGCCGATCCGGTAGGCGTCCTGCATCCAGACCAGCCGGTCTGGATGCCGAGCCCATCCCCGCGGCCAGCCGCTGAGCGGGCCGCCTCGGCGCCGATCGAGGGTCGGCGGTGACCTCGGCGGTCAGGCGCCGACCCGCTGCTCGGGGATGCTGAGGCCGTAGAGCGCCATCAGTTCGGGGCTGTCGATCCGGCTGCCGTCGGCCACGGTGTCGCAGGAGATGTCCACGATCTGGTTCTTGTGCGCCAGCAGGTACGGCCGGGCGCCGACGTCGGCGCTGGCCAGGGTCGCGATGCCGGACCAGTGCCGGCGTCCGAACAGCATCGGGTAGCCGCGCAGACCGTCGTAGGTGGCGCAGACCAGCACGTCCGGGTAGGGCAGCGCGACCACCCGACGGATCGCGGCGGCGGTGAGCCCGGGCATGTCGACCGGCACCACGACGACCGCCTCGATTCCCTGGTCGGTCAGCGCGGCGAGACCGGCCCGGATCGAGGAGCCCACCCCGGTCCCCCACGCCCGGTTGACCACCACGGTGGCCCCGGTCAGGTCGGCGGTCTGGCGGACCTGCTCGGCCGCCGCGCCCAGCACGACCACGATCTGCTCGCAGCCCGCCTCGCCCATGGTGTCGATCATCCGGCTCACCAGGGGCTTGTCCCCCTGGTGCAGCAACGCCTCGGGTCCGCCGATCCGACGGCCCCCACCTGCGGCGATGATCATTCCTGCGATCCGGTTCAGCTGTGCCCCCTCGACCAGGGGGACGGACCGGGCGCAGCCGCGTCCGGTCCGTCCCGTCGTACGCACAACGGACCCAACGAGCGCCCCCGCGAGCGGGTAGCGGGGCAAAAAGGAAAATTGTGCGACTATGCCGCGTCGGCGTAGCAGTCCACGACGGACAGGTCCAGCGGAAACCGCACCGGGGTGTCACCGAAGAGCAGCGCGGTGGCCCGGGCGCCGGCGGCGCTCACCGCCGCGGCGACCGCCTCGGCCCGCCCGGCCAGACAGTGCACGATCACCTCGTCGTGCTGGAAGAAGACCAGCTCGGCCTCGATCCCGACCAGCTCGGTGCGGAGCGTGGCCAGCAGCGTCGAGGCCCACTCGGCGGCGGTCGCCTGAATGACGAAGTTACGGGTGAACCGCCCGCGCGACCGGGCCGCCCGGGCCCGGGGCCCCTGCGGGTCCGCCCCGGCGTCCGGGTCCAGCTCCTCCCCGTCGGTGAAGCCCAGCGAACCCGGTGGGCAGGTACGCCCCAGCCACGACCGCACCAGCCCGCCCGCCTCGCCCGTGCGGGCGGCCGCCTCGACGTATCCGAACGCGGTCGGGTACTTGCGCTTGAGCACCGCCAGGGCGGGCACCGCCGCACCGCCGGTCTGCCCGTACATGGCACCGAGCAGGGCCACCTTCGCCCGGGCCCGGTCGCCGCCGAACGCGTCCCGCGCGAGGGCGGCGTAGAGGTCGCCGGCGCCACCGGCTGCGGCCAGCCGCTCGTCCCCGGAGACCGCGGCGAGCACCCGGGGTTCGAGCTGGCCCGCGTCGGCCACCACGAAGGTCCAGCCCGGGTCGGCCACCACCGCGCGCCGGATCACCTTGGGGATCTGCAGCGCCCCGCCGCCCCGGGTGGCCCAGCGGCCGGAGACCACCCCGCCGGGCACGTACTCCGGGTGGAAGCGGCCGGCCGAGACCCAGGCGTCCCGCCAGGCCCAGCCGTGGGCCGTCCAGATCCGGTAGAGCTCCTTGTACTCCAGGACCAGCGGCACCGCCGGGTGGTCCACCCCGCGCAGCACCCAGGCCCGGGTGTTGGGCAGCTCCACGCCGGCCCGGGCGAACGCCCTCAGCAGCTCGGCCGGGGAGTCGGCGTGCAGCTGCCGTACGCCGAACGCGTCGGCGATCCGGGCGGCCAGCTCGGCCAGCCGCCGCGGCGGGCCACCCACCGGGGACGCCTCGCCGAGCAGCTCGGCGAGGATGTCGTCGTGCACGCCCGTCCGCCAGGGCAGGCCGGCCGCCCCCATCTCGGCGGCGATCAGTGCGCCGGCCGACTCGGCGGCGACCAGCAACCGGAACCGGCCGGGGTGCGCGGTCGCCGCGATCCGGGCGAGCTGGTCGGCGTACACCCGGGTCAGCGCCTCGATGCCCGGGCCCGGCGGGCCGGACGGCGCGTCGAAGAGCGCGCCCTGGCCATGGCCGGGCGGCTCCGGCGGGCGGAGTGCCGGATCGGGCGGCACCGGCGCGCCGGTCAGCCGCGCCCAGGCGGCAGCGAGCGAGCGTGGCTCGCCCCAGCGGCCGGCGTGCCCGAGCAGCAGCGCCTCGGTCAGCTCCAGGTCGTGACAGCGGTCGAGGCGAACCCCGGCACGCAGCAGCGCGGGATACAGCGTGGCGCCGGTGGCCCAGACCCAGCGGGGATGCTCGGCCGCCTCGCGGCCCGCGACCGCGGCGGCCAGCTCGGCCACCGGCTCGGCCGGGCCGGTGGGCCGACCGGAGGCGTCGAGGGATTGCAGCACTCCCCCGCCCCGCTCGTCCGACACGATTGCCACCAGCACAAACGCGATTCTGCCTCGCCCCTCCGACATCGGGTTCACCACGGGCCCGTCGGTACCGGCGGCTCAGGCCGCGCTCAGCCGGCGTGTCCCCGCGGGGCGAGCTGGTCGGCGTACACCCGGGTCAACGCCGAGATGTCCGGCCGGGGCGAGCCGGACGGCGCGGCGTGGAGCGGGTTCTGACCGTGGCCCGAGCAGCAGCGCCCCGGTTCGCCTCAACGGCCGAGCTTCGCCACTGTCAGCAGCACCACGGCGTCCTCGTGGGCGACCAGCCGATGCCGCTCCTGCGGCACCAGAATCAAGTCCCCCTGGCGCCCGGTCCAGCTCGCCGCGGAACCGATCAGTTCGACCCGCCCACGCAGCACCAGCACCGTCGCCTGCCCGGGGTTTTCGTGCTCGCTGAGCTCGACGCCGGCACCTAGCGCAATGATCGTCTGGCGCAGCGTCCGCTCATGTCCGCCGAAGACCGTCTCCGCGCTGCGCCCGGAGCCGGACCTCGCGGCCCGCTCGGCATGCTCGCGGGCGAGCGCGTCGAGACTGAGTTTCTGCATCTGTTGCCCACCCATCCGTCCGCTCGACACGACGCCGATCCCATCGGCAGAACCCTACGATGTCACGCCGTGGCGCCGGATGAGGCGACGAAACCTGCCCCGGACCGCCGGTACGTGTGGTCGGCGGAGCTATCCGCGTAGGCGCAGCACCAGGGAGACGCCCAGGCACGCCACGGTGACCAGCTTGACCGCTTCCAAGGCGATGTAGATCAGGTGCAGGTGGGAGGCGGCCGACGGCCCGCCGGCGATGATCTGCTGCGCCCGCACGTCCAGCAGGGGTCGCAGGATGAACGCCTGCGTCAGCAGGATCGCTCCGGCGACCGCCGTGAGCGTCCAGCGAGCGACCCCGGCGGAGGCTCCGACGAGGGCCAGGGTCAGCAGGAGCAGCAGCGTCAGCTCCGCCAGGTTGAGGGCGCGGAACACCAGGCGCCCGATGCCGAGCCCGAGCGCGCGGGTGATCCCGGGAGCGCGGAACTTCAACGGCGCCTCGATCACCGAGATGACCATCACCATCCCGAACCAGACGAACGGGATCGCGACCTGCGCGACGGTCCGCAACTTGTCCATGAACTCTTCCCTACGGCGAGGAGACGGTCGCCACGCACATCCCGGGGCGGGCGAAGGGCGCGAGGTCGATGGTGACGGCGCCGTCCGGCGCGACCTGATCAGCGACGCCGCCGAGCAGCCCGCGATGGACCTGACACACGACGTCGGGATACCGCCGCGCGAGGTCGAGGAAGGGGCAGGAGTGCAGCTCGATCCGCTGCCCTCCCGGCGTCGCCGTGCGGGCCGGCTCGAAGCCGAGCTCGGTGAAGAGGGCCGCCGCGCGCTGCGCGACCTGCTCGGCCCACCCGGCGGCCGCCGGTTCCGCGCCCCCGGTCGGCCGGTCAGCAGTCCGGCCACCTGGTGCCTCGGTGAGCCAGGCTCGCCCGGCCTGCTGCGCCGCCGCCCCGGCCGGCAGCCGGTCGAGGTGCGCGGCGAGGATCTCGGCGAGCAGTTGGTAGCGATCGCTCGCGGGCGTCGGTGTGGTGCTGGCGTAAACGGCCCTGGGGCGGCCGGGCCCGCTTCCGCTGCGCTCACTCCGACTCACATAGCCGGCGTCGGCGAGCACGTCCAGGTGGAAGCGGACGGTGTTGGGGTGCAGGCCGGTCGCGCCCGCCAGGCGCACCACGTCCAACGGCGCACGAGCTGAGCGGAGCGCCTCGAGGATGCGCCGTCGGCTCGGCACGGCAAGCGCGCCGTAGCTCACCTGGTCGGTCATGCCCCCAATATATACGATCGGCATCGGATAAAAGGAGGTTGCGCATGCGGCGCGACATTGCTGACCGGACCGATCTCGTCCTGTTGATCAGTGACTTCTACGCCCGAGTGTTCGCCGACGACCTGCTCGGTCACATCTTCGTGGACGTCGCAAAGATGGACCTGGCGGCCCATCTGCCGATCATGGGCGACTTCTGGGAAACCGTGCTGTTCCGCACCGGTGGCTACCGGCGCAACGCCCTGGCGCTGCACGTCGACCTGCACCGCGTCGCACCGCTCGGGCCCGAGCACTTCGCCCGCTGGCTCGAACTCTGGCGCGCCACCATCGACGACCGGTACGCAGGCCCGAACGCCGAGCGGGCAAAGATCCAAGCGGAGCGGATCGCCCGGTCGATGCAGCGTAGGCTCGCCGGGGCCACCGGCAGCGAACACGTCACCGTCCGACGCCGGGATCCGGCGCAGCGCTGACCGGCGAGCCGCGCGGCGACCAGTTGGCCGGGGCCGTCGACCCCGAGGTCGGAGCGCCTCCGTCCGGCCATTCGCGGCCTGCGAATGGCCGGCGGCTCACCCGCCACGCGGCTCCTGATCGACCTCCTGCCGCCCCGGAGGACGAGACGGTCCGCGCGGTGGCCGGGGCTGTCAACCCATCAGCGACCTCACCGACCGGGGCGCCGCCTCAGCCGGGACGACGGCCGGCACCCGCCACCGGAGCCGCACGGGGGCGGGCTGGCTCACTTGCCGACGCCGGCGGTGAGGCCGGACTGGACCTGGCGCTGGAAGACGATGTACACGATCAGCACCGGCAGCATCGCCATGGTGACGCCTGCGAACAGGCCGGACCAGTCGGACTTGTAGCCCTGGTTGACCGACAGCTCGATCAACCCCTGCGCGATCACCTGGTGCTTCGGCTCGCCGGAGACCGACTGCATGAGCAGGGTCGGCAGGTACCACTGGTTCCACTGGCCGAGCACGTTGAAGATGCCGATGCTGATCAGGCCCGGCTTGGCCATCGGCAGCATCACGCTGAAGAACGTGCGGGTGTGTGAGGCCCCGTCGACCATGGCCGCCTCGGCGATCGAGTCGGGCAGCGTCCGGAAGAACGAGTGCATGAAGAAGATCGTGAACGACAGCGACCAGGCCACGTAGACCAGGATCAGCATGAGGTGCTTGTTCGGGCCGAGCAGCGGGAAGCTGATCCCGGTGTTGTAGACCCCCTTGAACAGCGGCACCGCGGCCAGGTAGATCGGCAGGGTCAGGCCGGACAGGAACATCCAGTAGATCAGGCGGTTGCCGCGGAACTCGTAGCGGGCCAGGGCGTACGCCGCCATCGAGCCCAGCAGCATCGTCAGGGTCACGCTGAAGACGAGCACGAGCAGCGTGTTGAGGAAGAAGCTGTCGATCCCGGCCGTCCAGGCCCGGGCGAAGTTGTCCCACTGCAGCGAGTCGGGGATCAGCGACAGCGGTTCGCGGATCACCTCCGAGTCGGTCTTGAGCGCGGACATCACCACCCAGAGCAGCGGGTAGACCACCATGATCGCCCACACCGCGAGGAACAGGTGGGAGAAGCCGTTGAATATCCGGCCGCCGATGCCGTTGGCGGCGCTTTTCGCCCGTCGGCCCGCTGCCGGCCCGGCCGGCGGCACCGCACCGGGTCGCGTCTGGCCGGAGGTGTGGGTCACCGTACTCATCGTCCAGGCCTCCTCAGAACTCGATCCGCTCACGGCGGGTAATCCTCAGCTGGAGGGCGGCCAGCAGGATGGTGAAGATGGCCAGCGCCACGGCGATCGCGCAGGCGTAGCCGAACTGGCCTTTCTGGAACGCATTGAACTGGATCACCGAGGCGAAGATCTCGCTGGCGTGGTTCGGACCGCCCTGGCTCGGCGTCATGACGAAGACCAGGGCGTACATGTCCAGCGCGATGAAGCCCAGATAGACCCAGGCGACCGAGATGCTGTCCCGGAGCAGCGGCAGGGTCACCCGGAAGAAGGTGTGGAACCGGCCCGCGCCGTCGAGGATCGCGGCCTCGTAGATCTCCTTCGGGATCGACTGCATGGCGGCGGAGAAGAGCACCATGTAGAAGCCGGCGCCGCTCCACACCGCGATGAGCAGCAGCCACCAGAGCACCGCCGGCACGCCGAGGAACGGCTCCGGGTCGGCGGTGAACGCGATCGGGTTCTGCGGGTCGACCACCCCGATCTTGATGAGCAGGCCGTTGATCAGGCCCTGCTCGTCGGTGCGGTAGATCTGCTGCCACATCACGGCGATGACCACCAGCGACAGCACCTGCGGGAAGAAGAAAATTACCTTGTAGATGCCGGAGCCGAAGACGCCCCGGATGCCGGCCCTGTCCTCGCGTCCGCCCACATTGAGCAGGAACGCGAGGAACAGGGCCAGCGCGATGGTGAACAGCGGCACGGTGACCAGGAAGAAGACGTTGTGCCAGAACGCCTTCCGGATCAGTTCGTCGGAGAGCAGCCGGACGTAGTTGTCCAGCCCGACGAAGCGCTGGGAATCCGAGTACCCACCCCAGTCGGTCAGCGAGTATCCCGCCGCCTGCGCGAACGGCCACACCACGTAGAACAGATACAGCGCGACCGGCAGGGCCAGGAAGCCCGTGACGAAACGCGCGACTCCGTGCCGCATTGGACTCACTCTCTCGTTCGGATCAGGCGGTGCGGGTCTGCTTCTTGATCGACGAGTCCTTGGCGACCTTGTCGGCGGCCGCCTGCATCTTGTCGACGAACTGCTGCGCGGTCAGCCGGCCGGCCATCAGCTCCTCGGAGAGGTTCTGGCTCTCCTTGTCCAGGTCGGCGTAGAAGTCCGGGAACTTCACCGAGATCAGGTCCGAGCCGGCGTTCTTCATCAGCGCGTTCGCCGAGGCCAGCGCGCTGTCCTGGACGTTGTCGCCGGAGCCCTTGGTGGAGGCCAGCGACTTGGTCAGCTCGGCGAACTTCGCCGAACCGGCCTTGGACAGGATCGCCCGCAGGAACTCCTTCGCGGCCTCCTTGTTCGGCGCCTTGCTCGGCACCACGAAGCCCTCGCCGGAGCCGGCGAAGACGTCCTTCGCCGCCTTGTCGCCGGCGTTCGACCAGTAGTCCGAGAGGGTCAGCTCGAAGCCCGGCGGGATGGTGGCGGCCATCTCGTTCTTCAGCCAGGTGCCGACCTGGATGAACGCGGCCTTTCCGTCGAGCCAGGCCTGCTGCGACTGGGTGTGGTCGAGCTTGCCCGGCAGGAGCAGCCGGTCCTTGACCAGCTTCTCCCACGGCTCCAGCGCCGCGAGGACGCCGTCGGCCTTCCAGGCGTTGTCCTTCAGATTGTCGATGTCGATGACGGCCTGCTTGCCGGCCGACTTCCAGATGCTGGCGAACAGACCCCAGCGCGGGTAGTAGCCGTGGACGGCGTCGTGGACGTACGGCGCCATGCCCTTCGCCTTGATCTTCGGCGCCAGGGCGAAGAACTCCTCCCAGGTGGTCGGCGGCTGCCAGCCCTCCTTCTTGAACAGGGCGCCGTTGTACCAGTTGCCCCACACCGTGTAGGCGACGTTCACCACGTAGAACTTGCCGTTCTGGGTGCCGTCGGAGACGGTGCCGGGCAGCAGCGAGTCGGCCACCGTGCCCTCGCTGTCCCAGGCGGGCGCGGTGAGCAGGTCGTCGAGCGGCTCGATGGCACCCTCGTTGATCAGCGTGCTGCGGTCCATCGAGTCGGCGCCCGAGTTCATCACCAGGTCGCTCGGCTGCGTGGCCATCTTCGGCTGCTCTTCGGTCTTGATCTTCTGGGTGGAAGACATGTTGACCGTGATGTTCGGGTGCTTGGCGTTGAAGACGACCTTGTCTTCCTTGGCCCACTGGTCACCCAGGCCACCGTTGAAGACGACCACCTTGACGGCGCTGCCGTCCTTCACGCCGAACGGGTTGTCCTTGCTCTTCGTCCCGCCGGTGTCGTTGGACTTGCTCGGCTCACTGCCGGCGCAGGCGCTGAGCAGGCCCGCGGCCGGAGTGACGAGCAGACCGGCGGCCGCGGCCCGCTGCAGCAGGGTGCGGCGGCTGAGGTCGCCGCGGTTCTCGGGGGTAACCGACATCTTGTCTCTCCTTGTGGTGTCGGGTCAGGCGGTCCGCCGGAGGCGCCCGGCGTACCGCGACTCGAGGGCGAGGTTGTGCTCGTCCCCGCCGGGGACGTTGGCGGAGAGGTAGATAGGGGGTACCTCTCCGGCCTGGTGGAACCGTCGTACGACCTCGGCGGTCAGCAGCTGCGCCAGCAGCGCCGCGGTGACCGACGAGACCGCACAGACCGCGCCGCCGCCCTCGAGCGGCAGCAGTGCGTCGCCGTACGGCGCGCCGTTGTCCAGCACGACGTCGGCGAGGTCGGCGAGCCGGTGGCCGCTCGGGTGCCGCGGGGCGACCCGTGCGGTGTGCTCGACCGAGGTGACCGCGATCAGCGGGTGGCCCTGCGCCCGGACCAGCGTCGCCAGCTCGACCACCGAGCCGTTGATGCCGGACTGGGAGGCGACCACGAACACGTCCTCCAGCTGCGGCGCCGCCAGGGCGTAGAGCTGGTGCGCGACCGCCGGGTCGCGTTCCAGCTTGGGGTCGGCGAGCACGTCGCGGGGCGCGTCGCCGTGCAGCACGAGGTCGTGCAGGGAGAGTCGGTTGGTGGGGACCAGGCCGCCGGCGCGGGCCACCAGCTCGGCGGCGAACGCCTCGGAGTGGCCGGCGCCGAACGCCTGGAGCACCCCGCCGCGGCGCAGCCCGGCGGCGATCAGGTCCGCCGCCCGGTCGACCGCCTCGGCCTGGGTGTCGACCAGCCGGTCGAGCACCGGGCGGACGGCGTCCGCGTACCGCTGGGCACTGATCATGAGGTGGCCCCCTTCGCGGCCTTGTGCCCGTCGACGGCCTGGGCGGTACGCCGGAAGGCCGCGTGGGCGCGGTCGTGGGTGCGCTGCGCCACCGCGATGTAGAGCAGGTCGAGCACGACGAGCTGGGGGTGCCGGGCGGAGAGTGCGTCGGGCCGGAAGGTGGTGGCCTGGCTGGCGGTGACCAGCACGATGTCGGCCAGCTCGGCCAGCGGCGAGCGGGGGAAGCCGGTCAGCGCGACCGTGGTGGCTCCCCGGCTGCCCGCCTCGGCGAGCATCTCGATGGTCTCCCGGGTCTGGCCGGTGTGCGAGATGCCGAGGGCGACGTCGCCGGCGCCGAGCAGCGCGGCGCTCGCCAGCCCCTCGTGCACGTCGCTCCAGGCCCAGGCGGCCACCCCGATGCGGTGCAGGCTGAACTGCATCTCCTCGCCGACCAGGGCGCTGCCGCTGGCGCCGAAGATGTTCACCCGGCTCGCCCCGGCGATCGCCACCGCGGCCCGCTCCACCTCGGTCAGGTCGAGCAGCGCGGCGGTGTCGTGCATGGCCCGGGTGTCGGCGGCCATGATCTGGTCGAGCACCCGGGAGAGCGGATCGCCGGGCTGGATCTCCCGGCCGATGTCGACGGTCCAACCGGCCGACCGGGCCCGGCCGGTCTCGGCGGCGATGCCGAGCCGCAGGTCGGCGTAGCCCTCGAAGCCCATCGCCCGGCAGAACCGGGTGATGGTCGCCGGGGAGGTGCCGCTGCGCTCGGCCAGTTCCACGATGGTGGCCCGGGCCGCCGCCTCCGGGTCGCTGAGCACGTGCTCAGCGACCCGGCGCAGCGCTCCGGTCAGCTCCCCCGCCCCGGCCCGGACCCTGGCCAGCACCCCGTCGGAGGAGACCGCCACCGCACCCCGCCGGTCGACCGCGTCGGCGTCGACCACCGCGGTCCCCGCGGGGGTGTCCACCTCGTGATCAACCATGGGACGCCTTTCGGAAAAGAGTGTTAACTGTTAGTGGTAAAAGTTCTTACTGAAGGCCCCTCCGTGTCAAGGCCGTGGGCGAAGTTTTCAAACTGTTACCTGGCGCACAGGACGGATCTTGCATCCCGGAGCGCGGCCGACCAGCATGAAGGCCACGACGCCGCGAGCGCAGGGAGGCCACCCGGATGTCCGACACCGTCGTGGTCGGCCTCGACGTCGGGGGTACGTCCACCCGCGCGGCCGCCGTCAGCCTGGACGGGGTACGGCTCGGCACCGGCCGGGCCGGTGGCGGCAACCCGACCACCCACGGCGCCGACCGGGCCGCCGCCGAACTGCTGGCCGCGCTGCGGGCCGCCCTCGCCGACGTCGATCCGGCCCGGGTCCGCGCGGGCACCATCGGGCTCGCCGGAGCGGGACGCCTCCTCGCCGATCCGCAGGGCCACGCCGCCTTCGACCAGGCCTGGGCCGACGCCGGGCTGCGCTGCCCGTACGCGGTGCACGGCGACGCCCTGGTCGCGTACGCCTCGGGCACGGCGGCCCCGGACGGCACCGTGCTCATCGCCGGCACCGGCGCGATCGCCGCCGAAGTCCGCGACCTGCGCCTGGACCGCGTCGCGGACGGGCACGGCTGGCTGCTCGGCGATGCCGGCTCCGGATTCTGGCTGGGCCGGGAGGCGGTCCGCCGGCTGCTGGCCGACCTGGACCGGGCCGAGGCCCCCGGTGGGCTGGCCCGGCGGATCCTCGCCGAGCTGACCGGATCGTCCGAGGTGGCGGCCCGGCCCCGGGCCACCGCGGAGACGGTGGTGCAGGCGGTGACCCGGCGCCCGCCGGTGGAACTGGCCCGGCTCGCGCCCCTCGTCGTGACGGCGGCCCGCGAGGGCGAGCCGGCCGCCGCGTCGCTCGTCGCGGAGGCGGCCACGCTGCTCGCCGAGAGCGTCGGCCGGATCCGGCCGGCCGGGGCCGGTAACCCGCTGGTGATCGGTGGCGGGCTGCTCACCGGGGACACCGCGCTCGCCGACGCGGTCCGTGGCGAACTGGGCCGGCGCTGGCCGGACGCGCCGTTGTGCGCGGCCGGGGACGCCGCCGCGGCGGCGGCCTGGCTCGCCGCCCGCGACCTTCCCGAGGTCACCGACCCGGCCGCCCTGCACGCCCGGCTGGTGCCGGCCCGCTGAGACCACGGCCCGGTCACGCCCGGCCATCGCGGACGACCCGTCACCACCCGCCCTTCGGGACAGCCGCCGACGCCCGGCCCGCACCGCCCGGGGCGGAGGGAACGGAGTGGGCGGAGGAAGGGCGGTCGAGCTGCTGGGAACTTGATGACCCGAACGGATCGGTCGGGACGGCGGATCGGGTACGCCCCCTCGGCGAGTCGTCCACGTCATCAAGTTCGTAGCCGACCACGGCCACCTGCCATCCCCGCCGAGGACCATGAGCCGCGGGTTCGAGGTCCTGCCCGGTCCTCGCGGTCAGACCAGATCGGCCAACTCCCGCGCCAGGCGGGGCCAGACGTGGCTGCGCCAGCCGCCGTCGAGCAGGGTGAAGGTGCGCCGCTGCACCGGGTCGTCCGGGTCGAAGCCGGCGTGCTCCAGCAGGAGCCGGGTGCCCCGCCCCTCCGGCACCAGGGTCCAGGTGACCACGGTGTCCAGCCGGCCACCCCGCCAGGCCCAGCGCAGCCGGCGGGGCTCGTCCAGTTCCAGCACCTCGCAGTGGATGACGCCGTCGAAACCCTGGCCGGGCCGTGGGGTGGTGCGGAAGGTGAACCGGTGCCCCGGCACGGGCCGGAAGTCGTTCGGCATCAGCCAGCGGGCCAGCAGATCGGAATCGGTCAGCGCCCGCCAGACCTTGGCCGGCGGATGCGCCAGGAACTGGTCCACCGCGATGGCCGCCGGCTCAGTCATCCGGCAGCCCGTCCAGCACGTCGCGCAGGTCGGCGAGGCGGGCCCGCCAGAACCGCTCGTACGGGCCGAGCCAGTCGGCCATCTCGCGCAACGGCTCGGGGCGCAGCGCGTAGAACCGCTGCCGGCCGACCGGATGCTCGGTCACCAGCCCGGCATCCTTGAGCACCCGCAGGTGCTCGGACAGGCTGGGCCGCCGCATGTCGAAGTGGTCGGCGAGCTGCTGCACCGGCTGCTCGCCCCGCTCCAGCAGCAGCCGGAGCAGCTCCCGCCGGGTCGGGTTGGCCAGCGCCGCGAAGACGTCCGCCACGTCAGACCCGGGTGGACTGGAGGACGATGCCGTTGCCGTCGGGGTCGTCGAAGGTGGCGTACCGACCCCAGGGCGCGGTCTGGATGCCGCCATCGGCGAAGGCGACGCCCCGGTCCCGCAGCCGGGCCACGTCGGCGTCGAGGTCGTCGGTCTCCAGCACCAGGCCCTTGAGCGAGCCGGGCGGCATGGTCGGGAACCAGGTGACCAGGGTGAGCGCGGTGTCGGCGCCCTTCGGGGCCACCTGGACCCAGCGACCACCGGGCCCCATCGGGTTGTCGAAGACCAGGTCGAAGCCGAGCACGTCGACGTAGAAGTCGCGGGCCCGGTCCTGGTCGCCGACGGGTACGGAGACGAGCTTCACGTGGGTCACGGTCATGGCCACCACAATAGGTAGGAGATTTCCTACGGGTCAAGCGGCGAGCGGGGGGGGGGGGGGAGGGGGACCCCCCCCCCCCCCCCCCCAACCCCCCCCACCCTCCCCCCCCCCCCCCCTTTCCCTGGGGACAAAAACACGCCGAGGGGGCCA
>NZ_JBJZOG010000074.1:0-31930 GCF_047200535.1 Micromonospora mangrovicola
GCGGACAGCGGACAGCGAGATGATCACCGAAGCGCTGATCCGGGTGTGAATCGCCTACGTCATCAGGTTTGTAGCGTCCTGCACAGCATGGGCGGCTCCGGCGGCTCGCTTCCGAACGAGGAGCGCCCGGGCAACGGTCGGTCGGCAAGGGCAGCCACGGACCGGGCAGGACGGTGCCCAGAGGCGCCCGCCAAAGGTCAGCCCTGGGTGTCGGGGTCGGGGTCGCGGACCCGGACGTGCACCGCGCGGGCGGCCGCCACCGCACCGACCAGCACCACGTGCCGGGGCTCCGGCACGTCGAGCAGCCGGTCGGCCCGCCGCTCCGCGAGGGGGGCCAGCCGGCGGTCGGCCAGCACGTTGTCCACCGCCCGCCGGTCGCCGCCGCAGACCAGAGCCGCGAGGCTCGCCGCCTCCGGCAGCAGCAGGCGTACGGCCAGTTCCACCGCGTCGCCGAGGGCCGCCTTCGCCTGGTTGTCCCGTCGCCGGGCGAACCGCTGCTGCGACCACCCGCCCGCGGCGGTGCGCCCCTGCACGTACCGGGTGTCCACCTTGGAGACGACCAGCTCGGTGCCCTCGGCGACCCCGACGGCCACCGCGCCCTTGCGGGCCAGCAGCAGGCCGAGCCGGCGCGCCGCGCCCGCGGCGGCCACGAACCCGGGCAGGTCGGGGCTGGCCGGCGCGCCGGGCGGGGTGTGCAGCTCGGCGGTCGCGCCGTCCGGGGCGGCGAGCAGGAGCCCGTACCCCTCGATCGTGGTGGTGGGTGGGCCGTGCCGGTCGGCGAAGCCCTCGACCCAGCGGGTGACGCGGGCCGGGTCGACCTCGACCCACCGGCCGCCCCCGGCTGCGGGTCGGCTGGTCACCGCCCGACCGTACCGAACTCACCCGGGCAGCAGCGCGGCCACCGCCAGCGCGGCGATGAGCGCGCTGGAGACCAGGCCGGTGACCAGCCGGCCGCGGGGCCCGGCGAGGGCCCGGCCGACCACCGTGCCGCCGCCGGCGAGGAGCAGCTGCCAGCTCGCCGAGGCCAGAAACGCCCCGGTGACGAAGAGCGTCGCGGTCGCCGCGTCCGGGTCGGCGGCGTCGCGACGGCCGAGGACCAGGGCGGCGAAGTAGAGCACCGTGGCGGGATTCAGCAGGGTCAGCCCGAGCACCGCGGCGTACGCCCGGCTGGGGGTGCTCAGCCCTCCGCCCGCGGGCGACTCCCGGGTCGCCCCCGACCGCCGCGCGACCCAGACCCGCCACAGGCCGTGGCCGGCGAGCCCGAGCAGAACCAGGGCGGCGGCCACCCGCAGCGGGCCGGCGGCCGGCGCGATGACCCGGGCGAGGCCGGCGCCGCCGAGCGCGGCCGCCGCCGCGTAGAGCCCGTCAGCGGTCGCCACGGCGAGGGCCGCGGCCGCGCCGACCCGGAACGAGGTACGGGCGCTGAGCCCGAGGATGAGGACGCCGATCGCACCGACCGGGATCGCGACGCCGTAGCCGGCCACCAGGCCGGCGAGGAACGCCCCGTTCACGACGGTGAACGGGGGGTCGAGGCGGCCGGCGGCACGGTGCGCTGTCGACGCGCGGCGGTGGCCGCGTGGACAGGGACCTGCTTCGGGTGCGCCTCGATCACCCCGTCATCCTGAGCCCCCACCGCGCTCCCCCGCCACCCCATTTCCCCGCGAGGCAGAAGGGGTGAGCGGGTGCGGGTCAGACGTTGAAGCCGAGGGAGCGAAGCTGGTCGCGACCCTCGTCGGTGATCTTGTCGGGACCCCACGGCGGGAGCCACACCCAGTTGATCCGGATGTCGTCGACCAGCCCGCCGCCCGGGCCGGTGGTCAGCGCCTGCCGGGCCTGGTCCTCGATCACGTCGGTGAGCGGGCAGGCCGCCGAGGTCAGCGTCATGTCCAGGGTGGCCACGTTGTCGTCGTCGACGTGAACCCCGTACACCAGGCCGAGGTCGACCACGTTGATGCCCAGCTCGGGGTCGACGACGTCCTTCATCGCCTCCTCGATGTCGGCGATCGCCGCCTTGCCGCCGCCGGCCGGAGCGGCCGCGTCGGTGGCCGGCGTCGCCGCGCCGTCGGTCGCCACGGCACCCGCCTCCGGCGTGGTGGTTTCCTCGCTGCTCATGCCTTCACCTCCGTCGGGCTCACGCCCACCCCGGCGCGTGTCGCGGCGTCCTTGAACGCCATCCACGACAGCAGCGCGCACTTCACCCGGGCCGGGTAGCGCGCGACACCCGCGAACGCCACCCCGTCCCCGAGCACTTCCTCGTCCGGCGTGACCTGGCCACGCCCGGACATCAACTCGACGAACGCCTCGTGCACCACCGCGGCGTCGTCCACCGCCCGGCCACGCAGCAGCTCGTGCAGCACGCTCGCCGACGCCTGGCTGATCGAGCAGCCCATCCCGTCGTACGAGATGTCGGTGAACACCTTGCCGTCGGTGGTCACCCGCACGGTGATCTCGTCACCGCAGGTCGGGTTGACGTGGTGCGCTTCGCCGACCCGGGCGTCCGGTTCGGTAGCGTCCCGCAGGCCACGGCCGTGCGGGTGCTTGTAGTGATCCAGGATGATCTCCTGGTAGAGCTGGTCGAGCTGCATCAGTCGAACACCTTCCGCACCTGCTCGAGACCGGCCACCAGCGCGTCGATCTCCTCCGTGGTGGTGTACAGGTAGAACGACGCCCGGGTCGTGGCCGGGACGCCGAACCGGGTGCACACCGGCTTCGCGCAGTGGTGCCCCACCCGTACCTGCACGCCGAGCGAGTCGAGCACCTGCCCGACGTCGTGCGGGTGCACGTCGCCGAGCGCGAACGAGATCGTCCCGCCCCGGCCGACCGGCACGTTCGGGCCGAAGACCCGCAGCCCGGGCACGGTGGCGAGGGCGTCCAGCGCGTACGCCGTCAGCTCCTTCTCGTGCCACTGGATGGCGCGCATCCCGATCCCGCTGAGGTAGTCCACCGCCGCGCCGAGCGCCACCGCCTCGGCGATCGGCGGGGTGCCCGCCTCGAACCGGGCCGGCGGCGCGGCGAACGTCGACCGCGCCATCGACACCGTCTCGATCATCGACCCGCCGCCCAGCACCGGCGGCATGGCCGCGAGCAGCTCGGACCGACCCCACAGCACGCCGATGCCGGTCGGGCCGCACATCTTGTGGCCGGTGAAGACGATGAAGTCGGCGTCGTAGTCGACCACGTCCATCGGCATGTGCGGCACCGACTGCGAGCAGTCGAGCAGCAGCAGGGCGCCCACCTCACGGACCCGCTGGGTGATCCGCGAGGTGGCGTTCACCGTGCCGAGGATGTTCGACATGTGCACCAGCGAGACGATCTTCGTCCGCTCGGTGACCAGGTCCGCCAGCCCGGACTCGTCGAGCCGGCCGTGGTCGGTGACCGGGAACCAGCGCAGGGTCGCGCCGGTCCGCTCCGCGAGGAGCTGCCACGGGACGATGTTGGAATGGTGCTCCATCTCGGAGATCACGATCTCGTCGCCGGGCCCGATCCGGAACCGCGGGTCGGCGTCGGGCCGCAGCGAGGCGTTGGAGAACGCGTACGCCACGAGGTTGATCGCCTCGGTGGAGTTCTTGGTGAACACCACCTCGTCCACGCTCGGCGCGTTGATGAACCCGGCGATCTTCGCCCGGGCCCCCTCGTACGCCTCGGTCGCCTCGGTGCCCAGGGTGTGCACCGAGCGCGACACGTTGGCGTTGTGCACGGCGTAGTGCTCGGCGAGCACGTCGAGCACCTGACGCGGCTTGTGCGAGGTGTTGGCGCTGTCGAGATAGACCAGCCGGTGCCCGTTGACCTCCCGGTCGAGGATCGGGAAGTCGGCGCGCACCCTGGCCACGTCGAAACGCGGCACGTCGTCGTACTGCGGCATCCCCTGTGGAATGGCGATGGTGGTCATCTCGCGGCCCCTTGTCCTACGGTCAGGCCCGTGCCGAACCGGCCCCGGCGACGTACCGCTCGTAGCCCTCTTCCTCAAGCTTGTCAGCCAGCTCCGGGCCGCCCTGCTCGACGATCCGGCCGGCGACGAAGACGTGCACGAAGTCCGGCTTGATGTAGCGCAGGATCCGGGTGTAGTGGGTGATCAGCAGCAGGCCGGTGTCGCCGGTGTCGCGGACCCGGTTCACGCCCTCGCTGACCACGCGCAGCGCGTCCACGTCGAGGCCGGAGTCGGTCTCGTCGAGGATGGCCATCCTCGGCTTGAGCAGCTCGAGCTGCACGATCTCGTGCCGCTTCTTCTCGCCGCCGGAGAAGCCCTCGTTGACGTTGCGCTGGGCGAACGCCGGGTCCATCTGGAGCTTCTCCATGGCGCCGCGCAGCTCGCCGGCCCAGGTACGCAGCTTCGGCGCCTCGCCGTCGATCGCGGTCTTGGCGGTACGCAGGAAGTTCGCGACCGAGACGCCGGGCACCTCGACCGGGTACTGCATGGCCAGGAAGAGGCCGGCGCGGGCCCGCTCGTCGACGGACATGGCCAGCACGTCCTCGCCGTCCAGGGTCACCGAGCCGCCGGTGATCTCGTACTTGGGGTGACCGGCGATCGAGTACGCCAGGGTGGACTTGCCGGAGCCGTTCGGGCCCATGATGGCGTGGGTCTCGCCCGACTTCACGGTCAGGTCGACACCGGCCAGGATCGGCTTGAGCTCACCCTCGGGCAGCTTGACCGACACCTTCAGGTCGCGGATCTCCAGGGTGCTCATTATCGGGTCACTCCATTACTCGGCGTCAGACTGACGTAGATGTCGCCGTCGCGGACTTCGACGGGGTAGACGGGTACGGGTTCGGTCGCGGGCAGCCCGGTGGGCTCGCCGGTACGCAGGTCGAAACGGGAACCGTGCAGCCAGCATTCCAGCGTGCAGCCCTCGACCTCGCCCTCGGAGAGGGCCACGGCGGCGTGCGAGCACTCGTCGTACACGGCGTAGAAGTTGTCGTCCTCACCGTGCACGATCGCGAGCTGGGTTCCGTCGACGTCGGCGCTGATCGCGGTGCCCTTCGGCACGTCCTCGACGGCGCAGATCCGGATCATCAGGCGCCGGCCTTCGTCAGGCGGGCCTCGATCGCGTCGCCGAGCCGCTCGCGCAGCTCCTCGACCGGGATCTTGTTGATCAGCTCGGCGAAGAAGCCCCGGACCACCAGGCGGCGGGCCTCCTCCTCCGGGATGCCGCGGGCCATCAGGTAGAAGAGCTGCTCGTCGTCGAAGCGGCCGGTCGCGCTCGCGTGCCCGGCGCCGGCGATCTCGCCGGTCTCGATCTCCAGGTTGGGCACGGAGTCCGCCCGCGCGCCGTCGGTCAGCAGCAGGTTCCGGTTGATCTCGTACGTGTCGGTGCCGGTCGCCTCGGCCCGGATCAGCACGTCACCGACCCAGACGGTGTGCGCGCTGTCGCCCTGCAGGGCGCCCCGGTAGCCGACGTAGCTGCGGCAGTCCGGCACGGTGTGGTCGACCAGCTGCCGGTGCTCCAGGTGCTGGCCCGAGTCGGCGAAGTAGAGGCCGTACAGCTCGGCCTCGCCGCCGCGCTCGGTGTACTCCACCGAGGTGTACTGCCGGACCAGGTCGCCGCCGAGGCTCACCTGCACGTGGACGACCTTGGCGTCGCGGCCCAGCTTCAGCTTGAGGTGCTGCGCCTGCACCGCGTCGTCGGCCCAGTCGGCGACGGTGACCAGGGTCAGCTTCGCCCCGTCGGCCACGGCCACCTCGACGTTGTCGGCGAGGGTGGCGGAGCCGGCGTGCTCCAGCACCAGGGTCACCTCGGCGAACCGGCCCACCTCGACGAAGGTGTGACCGAAGGCGAGCGCGTCCGCGCCCTCGCCGACCACCCGCAGGTTCACCGGGGCGGTGACCACCGCGTCGCGGGCGACCTGCACCAGCAGCGCCTGCTCGGCCCCGCCGTACGCCAGCGCGCTGACCCGGTCGAACGGGGTGAGCACGCTGCCCAGCCGCGGGTCGTCCCTGCCGATCCGGTCGACGGTGACGCCCTCGGGCAGGTCGGCGTACTCGTGGCGGACCGTGCCGGTCGCGGCCTGCGCCCCGCCGGCCAGGCCGCGGAGGCGCTTGAGCGGGGTGAAGCGCCACTCCTCCTCCAGGCCGGTCAGGGCCGGGAAGTCGGCGACGTCGTACGAGCGGAGCGCCTGCGACTTGGTGGCGGGCGGCGCGGAAGCCTGGGTAGTCATCTCTTCCTTGGTCTGTTCTGCGACGGCGGTGTCAGTGGAACCGGGGGGCGGGCCGGGTCGGGCCCGGCCCACCGCGGGGTGGT
Organism: Micromonospora mangrovicola; assembly: GCF_047200535.1. NCBI lineage: Bacteria > Bacillati > Actinomycetota > Actinomycetes > Micromonosporales > Micromonosporaceae > Micromonospora > Micromonospora mangrovicola. Next base: position 6,237 of record NZ_JBJZOG010000074.1, read on the forward strand.
CGGGTCAGCCGACCGCGCCCTCCATCTGGAGCTCGATCAGGCGGTTGAGCTCCAGGGCGTACTCCATCGGGAGCTCCTTGGCGATCGGCTCGATGAAGCCGCGCACGATCATCGCCATCGCCTCGTCCTCGCTCAGGCCCCGGCTCATCAGGTAGAAGAGCTGGTCATCGCTGATCTTGGAGACGGTCGCCTCGTGCCCCATCGACACGTCGTCCTCGCGGATGTCGACGTACGGGTAGGTGTCGGAACGGGAGATGGTGTCGACCAGCAGCGCGTCGCACTTCACGGTGCTCCGGCTGCTGTGCGAGCCCTCCAGCACCTGCACCAGGCCCCGGTACGACGTGCGGCCACCGCCCCGGGCGATCGACTTCGACACGATGGTCGAGGAGGTGTGCGGCGCGGCGTGCACCATCTTGGCGCCGGCGTCCTGGTGCTGGCCCTCGCCGGCCATGGCCACCGAGAGCACCTCACCCTTGGCGTGCTCGCCGGTCATGTAGACCGCCGGGTACTTCATGGTGACCTTCGAGCCGATGTTGCCGTCGACCCACTCCATGGTCGCGCCCTCGTGGCACACGGCACGCTTGGTGACCAGGTTGTAGACGTTGTTCGACCAGTTCTGGATGGTCGTGTAGCGGCAGCGCGCGTTCTTCTTGACGACGATCTCCACCACCGCGCTGTGCAGCGAGTCGGAGGAGTACAGCGGCGCGGTGCACCCCTCGACGTAGTGCACGTACGCGCCCTCGTCCACGATGATCAGCGTCCGCTCGAACTGGCCCATGTTCTCCGTGTTGATCCGGAAGTAGGCCTGCAGCGGGATCTCCACGTGCACGCCCTTCGGCACGTAGATGAACGAGCCGCCGGACCAGACGGAGGTGTTCAGCGCGGCGAACTTGTTGTCGCCGACCGGGATCACCGTGCCGAAGTACTCCTTGAACAGGTCCTCGTGCTCGCGCAGCGCGGTGTCGGTGTCGAGGAAGACGACACCCTGCTCCTCGAGGTCCTCGCGGATCTTGTGGTAGACGACCTCGGACTCGTACTGGGCCGCGACGCCGGCGACCAGCCGCTGCTTCTCCGCCTCGGGGATGCCCAGCCGGTCGTAGGTGTTCTTGATGTCCTCGGGCAGGTCCTCCCAGCTGGTGGCCTGCTTCTCGGTGGACCGGACGAAGTACTTGATGTTGTCGAAGTCGATCCCGGTCAGGTCGGCGCCCCAGGCCGGCATCGGCTTGCGGCCGAACAGCCGCAGGCCCTTCAGCCGCAGGTCGAGCATCCAGGCCGGCTCGTTCTTCTTGGCCGAGATGTCCCGCACCACCGCCTCGTTGAGGCCGCGCTGGGCGGACGCCCCGGCGACGTCGGGGTCGGCCCAGCCGTACTCGTAGCGACCGAGGGCGGCGAGCTGCTCCTCCTGGGTCAGGGGCTGGACGATCTGCTCGGTCATCTATCTGTCCTCACAGTGGTGACGGTCTTACCGGACTGGGCGCGCGGCTGGGCCGGGATGTGCGTGGTGCACACCCCGTCGCCGTGCGCGATGGTGGCCAGGCGCTGCACGTGGGTGCCGACCAGACGGGAGATCACCGCGGTCTCGGCCTCGCACAGCTGGGGGAACTCGGCGGCCACGTGCGCCACCGGGCAGTGGTGCTGGCAGAGCTGGCCGCCGGAGGCGATCGTGGACGCGTTGGCAGCGTAACCCTCGGCGGTCAGCGCCCCGGCGAGCGCCTCCGCCCGGGCGAGCGGGTCGTCGCCGGCATCCTCCATGGCGGCCCGGCAGCGCTCCTCCAGGGCGGCCACCTGCTCGGCGGCGAACGACTCGACCGCCTGCGATCCGCCGCTACGGGCGATCCAGCGCAGCGCGGCGGTGGCGATGTTGTCGTAGTGGTGGGTGCCGCAGCGCACCCGGGCCGCCTCGGTCAGCACGAAGACCTTGGCCGGGCGGCCCCGCCCCCGGCTGCCCCGCACGACCTGTTCCCGGGCGACCACGTCGCCGTCGGCGAGCATCGCGTCGAGGTGGCGGCGGATCGCGGCCGGGCTGAGCCCGAGCGCCGAGCCGAGCTGGGCGGCGGTGGTCGCCCCCCGCTCCAGCAGGAGCTGGGTGACCCGGTCCCGGGTGGAAAGATCGGTGGACGCGGCCGACCTGCCGTCGCCGGCGACCTGGGCGGTCGCCGGCGAATGCCCGGAGAGCTCCGCCGCGTTTTTCACAACGGCAACGTTACGTAATTCGCCGAGGGGCCGCAAACCCGGGGTCCGGTGATCCCGAACACCGAGGTGACGGAGTCACCCGATCGGGGTCAACTACGGTGCGTAGGATTCGCTTCGTGAAGCCTTCCGTCCGGTTCCCGGTCACCCCGACGCTGCTCCGGCGCCTCGCGTACGCCTCGATCATCGCGAACGTGGCGATCGTGGTCACCGGCGGGGCGGTCCGGCTCACCGCCTCCGGGCTCGGTTGCCCCACCTGGCCCCGGTGCACCGACGAGTCGTACCACACCACGCCCGAGATGGGCCTGCACGGGATGATCGAGTTCGGCAACCGGCTGCTCACCTTCGCGGTGGGGGTCATCGCGCTCGCCGTGGTGCTCGCCGTGCTGGCCCGCCGGCCCCGCCCGCGCGGCCTGCTGCCGCTCGCGCTGGCCGTGCTGTTCGGCATCCCCGCGCAGGCGGTGATCGGCGGGATCACCGTGCTGACCCACCTCAACCCGTGGGTGGTCGGGCTGCACTTCCTCGCCTCGATGGTGGTCATCGCGGCCGCGTACGCCCTCTGGCGGCGCACCGTGGACCCCGACGGGCCGGCGACGCCCACCGTGCCCGCGCCGCTGCGCACCCTCGCCCTGTTCACCACGCTGGTGAGCGCGGCGGTGCTGGTGGTCGGGACCTGGGTGACCGGCAGCGGCCCGCACGCCGGCGACCAGGGCGCGGCCCGCAACGGCCTGGACCCGCAGGCGATCTCGCAGGTGCACGCCGACGGGGTGTTCCTGCTGATCGGCCTATCGGTGGCGCTGGTGTTCGCGTTCCGGGCGGTCGGTGCGGCCCGGGCGACCCGGGCCGCCACGGTGCTGGTCGCGGTGGAGCTGGGCCAGGGCCTGATCGGCTTCGTCCAGTACTTCACCCACCTGCCCGCGGCGCTGGTCGCCGCGCACATGCTCGGCTCCTGCCTGGTGCTGCTGGCCACCCTGGCGATGCTCTGGTCGACCCGGGAGCGCCGCCCGGTCGCGCCGCCCGCGCAGCCCGCGCCGGCCGCCGAACCGGTCACCGCCGCCGCCTGACCCCGATACCGGACACCCTGCCCCGGCGTTAACCCTCGGACCGGGTGGGAACCCGGGCGGCGGAGGCATCCGTACGCCGAGGGGAGCGCACGTGTCCACCAGAGGGCTGTCCACCGCCGTCCCGCAGCGCCTCACCCCCGTGGCCGGCGCGCCGCTCTGGTGCGACGCGCGGGAGTTCGGGCTCACCGGGGACGGGGTGACCAACGACCAGCCGGCGCTGTCCGCGCTGGTGGACCGGCTGGGCGACGGGTACGCCGCGGACGGCCGGGCCCGGGTGATCTACTGCCCGCCCGGCATCTACTCGATCCGGGACGCCGGCACGGTGTGGCGCAGCGGGGTGTCGCTGATCGGCGCCGGGCCGGCCGCGACCCGCTTCCTGCTGAGCAACGAGGGCAACCGGGCCGACCCGGTGCCGCTGGCCTTCTGGACCGTGGTGCAGCACGGGGCCAGTCGGGAGAGGCACATCGCCGACTGCAGCTTCGCCGACTTCGAGATCGACGGCTCCGGCGTGGCCCAGGCCGAGTACTCCTACCTGGCCAAAGGGCTCGGCCTCCAGTACGTGGTCCGGGGGGTCTTCCGGAACCTCTACATCCACCACACCGGGGCGACCGGGCTCGGCTGCGACTTCCTTCAGGACAGCCTGATCGACGGCGTGGTCGTGGTGGGGTGCGGCCGGCTGGACAACGGCGAGCAGATGGGCGGGGCCGGCATCGGGGTCGGTGTGGGCGGTTGGGGCGCCGTGGAGCGGCTGACCATCGCCAACTGCACGACCGTCGGCAACGGCACCAATGGGATCTTCCTGGAGCTGCAGAAGGACTACTGGACGCCGCCGCGCGGCTACCGCATCGTCGGCTGCCACAGCCAGGCGAACCGCTTCGGCATCTCGGACTGGGGCACCGACGGGCTGATCGTGTCGGCCTGCACCCTCAGCGACAACCTGGAGGCCGGTTTCGACGTCTCGGCCAACGGGACCGCGGGGGTCGCCGGTCGCGGCGGGCTGCTCACCGACTGCGTGATCGACTGCAACGTCGGCGACGGGATCAGCATGGGCAACTCCCCCGGGCCGTACACGATCCGGGGAAACCGGATCAGCCGCAACGGTGGTCACGGGTACCACGAGCACGACCTGGGGCAGGGCTTCACCGGGGCCGCCTCCGACGTGGTGCTCGACGGCAACGAGATCTGGGAGAACGGCCTGGACGGCATCCGGATCGACCGCCCGATGACCGACGCGACGGTGGTGAACAACCGGATCCGCAACAACGGTCGCCGGTGCGCGCCGGCCTCGACCGGGGCCGGGGAGTCGGTGCGCTACGGCCACCGCAAAATGGTCGACAGGGCGGCGCACTGGCCGCACGACGGGCACCGGGGGAAGACGGTCCAGGTCGGCTCGCGGGCCGCTGTGGTCGTGGCGAACAGCGACACCGAGCTGACCCTCGCCGCGGTGCGGCCGGACTCGGTGACCGGGTGGAACGAGGACACCCCGCCGCCCGGCTCCCGGTACGAGCTGCCGGACCCGCCGGCGGTCCGCGCCGGGATCACCGTAAACGCCCCGTTCGACTCCGCCACCGTGCGGGGCAACCGGGTCTGGGACCACCGGGACGACCAGACCCAGACGTACGGGTTGTGGATCACCGGACAGGGCAACTGCGTGTCCGGCCGGGTGGAGGGCAACGACTTCGTCGGCAACGCCGAGGAGGCGGTGCGCCTGGACACGCCCCCGGTGGGCGGGCACTGGCAGCGCAACCACTCCGGCGACGACTGACGCCTCCGGAGCGGGTGCGCCGGCCGTCGCCGGGAGCGCCGGCCGGCGCACCCGGACGGGTCAGCTGAGGTGGGCCGCGATCGCCGCGGCGAGGCGGTCCGGGGCGCCGTCGGCGTACCCGATGAACAGGCTGGGCTCGGTGAGCTCCAGCTCGACCAGGACGGGCGCGCCGTCCGGGCCGGGAATGAGGTCGACCCGGGCGTAGAGCAGCCGGTCCGTGCCGCCCGGGACCACCGCGAGGGTCTTCTCCGCGGTGTCGAGCTGCTCGGGCGTGGCCGTCCGGGCGTCGATCTGCTCCTCCTTGTAGAGCTCGGCCACGCCCAGGTCGGGGCCGGTCAGCATCGGCCCCTTGCGGATCGCGTGGCTGAAGGCCAGGCCGTCGGGCCCGGCCAGGAAGAGCAGCGCGGTCTCCCCGGCGGTGTCCACCGCACCGAGGTACGGCTGGACCATGGTGACCCGGCCGGCGGCGGAGAGCCGCCGCACGTGCGCCACGGCGAGCTCCCGGTGCTCCGGGTCGGCCAGGTCGTACCGGCCGGTGTCCTGGCTGCCCGCGCTGACCGCCGGCTTGAGCACGTACTCGCCCGGCTCGGCGGGCGGGGTCCACTCCTCCCCCGGCTCGACCCAGGCCGTCGCCACGGTCGGCACGCCTGCCGCGGACAGCTCGGCGAGGTAGCGCTTGTCCGTGTTCCAGGCGACCACGTCGGCGGGGTTGACCAGTCGCGGGACGGTCTGTGCCCAGGCCACGAACTCGTCGCGGCGCAGCGCGTAGTCCCAGGGCGAGCGGAGCACGACCAGGTCGTACCCGGACCAGTCCACGGTCGGGTCGTCCCAGCGGGCCGCCTCGGCGGTGATGCCACGGCCGGCGAGCGGACCGAGCACGAGCCGGTCGTCCGGGTCGAGGTCGGGCAGGGCGGAACAGGTGACGAGAGCGACCCGGGGTTCCCCCCGGGTCGGCTGGTGGTGGTTGGTCAATTTATGTCAACGGGCCATCGTGCGTCGGGCCATCGACCGCCAGAGGTCGTTGCTCGGCCGCATCTGGTCCATCAGTTCACGCTCCCAGGCGTTCTCGACGGTGACCCCTGCCGTGGCGCAGGCCTGCCGCGCGACGTCGGTGCCGTCCGCGAACTGGTCGGCCCACGCCCCGTCGGTACCCACGAGGACGATGCGCGCGCCGCGCTTGCCGACGTACTCGATGACCGCCTTCGCCCCGCCGTGCTCGGCGGCGAACGACTTGATGCCCGCGACCAGGCCGTCGGGGGCCTGCTCGACGAGGGTCTTGTCAGCCGTCAGCGTCGTATCGGAACCATCTGCCATGACGCGAAGCCTAAGCAGTGTTCCACCCACATGTGCGAGAACCATGAACTAATTGTGATGCCAATTACCTACGGGTTTAAGGAAGACCACAGGTAATTCGCCCGGACATGTCGCCTTTACCCGGGCAAAGCGGACAGCGAAGATCGTCACAATCTGTCCGACTTGAACCGGCCGAACTCAGCCCGAAAAAAGTCTTGGTGAAATCCGCGACCTGCGGGAAATCATCCACTCCGGTCAGTGCGGGTGGGGTCCCTACACCAGGGCGTCAAGCGCGACGGCCGCGAAGAGGATGGTGAGGTAGGTGGTGGACCAGTGGAACAGCCGCATCGGCTTGACCGCCTCGCCGCGCGCCGCGCGCCGGCAGAGCTTGTGCGCCTCGACGACGAAGATGCCGCCGACCGCCAGGGCGGTGACCCCGTAGATCGGGCTCATGCCCAGCGGCCAGACGGCCAGCGAGGAGAGCAGGGTAAGCCAGGAGAAGACGATGATCTCGGCGTTCACCCGGCGGACCGACGCCACCACCGGCAGCATCGGGATGCCGGCCCGGGCGTAGTCGGCCTTGTACTTGATCGCCAGCGCGTAGAAGTGCGGCATCTGCCAGAAGAAGACCACCGCGAAGAGCCCCCACGCGGCCGGGGACAGCGAGCCGGTGACCGCGGCCCAGCCGATCAGCACCGGCGCCGCCCCGCAGGCGCCACCCCAGAAGGTGTTGGCCGCCGTGGTCCGCTTGAGCCAGAGCGTGTAGACCAGGTCGTAGTAGGCGATCGCGGCCAGGGTCAGCCCGGTCGCCAGCCAGTTGGTGAACGCGGCCATGAGCGCGACCGACACGACCGCCAGCACCAGGCCGAAGACCAGCGCGTTGCGCGGCGAGACGGTGTGGGCGGGCAGCGGACGACGCTTGGTGCGCCGCATCAACTGGTCGATGTCCCGGTCGATGTAGCAGTTGAGCACGCTGGCCGCGCCGGCGGCGAGCGAGCCGCCGACCAGCACCACGGCCACCAGCCAGAGCGAGGGCATCCCGCCGTCGGCGAGCATCATCGCCGGCACCGTGGTGACCAGCAGCAACTCGACGATCCGCGGCTTGGTGAGGGCCACGTACGCGGCCACCACGGCCCGCACGTCCCGCCGCCCGGTCGCCGACCCCTCCGCCACCGCACGCACCGGCGGCTGCCCGGCAGAGTTGCTGACGGGGCGCTCGGTGATCATGCTCACGGATTGCCACCTTCCGGCTTCGGCGGGGGAGGTCGGGGTCGGCGGCGGACCCGTCCGGGTCAACACACCGCCACACACACTACGCGTCGTCGTTTTCGCTGCCCCGCAGACCCGACAACGGTGCCAGCCGTCACAGTCCCCGGTGAACGGCTGATCCGGTCGGACGCGTACAGAACACCATGCAGAGATCCCCGGGCGGACGTTTAGGGCCGCTCGATAGGGTCATCAGTGAGGGTTCCGCCCATCTGCCGAGGAGCACAACCATCGTGGCTGCCAACCGACCCGAGCTTCCCGATCTCAACTGGTCCGACCTCGACCGCCGGGCCGTCGACACGGTCCGCGTGCTGGCCATGGACGCCGTGGAGAAATCCGGCAACGGCCACCCGGGCACGGCGATGAGCCTCGCCCCGGCGGCGTACCTCCTTTTCAACCGGGTCATGCGGCACAACCCGGCCGACCCGAACTGGCCCGGCCGGGACCGGTTCGTGCTCTCCGCCGGCCACTCCAGCCTGACCCTCTACATCCAGCTCTTCCTCTCCGGCTACCCGCTGGGCCTGGACGACCTCAAGGCGCTGCGCCAGTGGGGCTCGCTCACCCCGGGTCACCCGGAGCACGGCCACACCCCGGGCGTGGAGACCACCACCGGCCCGCTCGGCCAGGGCCTCGGCAATGCGGTCGGCATGGCCATGGCGGCCCGCCGCGAGCGCGGCCTCTTCGACCCCGAGTCGGACCGGGGCGACTCCCCCTTCGACCACGACATCTGGTGCATCGCCTCCGACGGCGACATCGAGGAGGGCATCACCCACGAGGCCAGCGCCCTCGCTGGCCACCAGCAGCTCGGCAACCTCTGCGTCATCTACGACGACAACGAGATCTCGATCGAGGACGACACCCGGATCGCCAAGAGCGAGGACGTCGCGGCCCGTTACGAGGCGTACGGCTGGCACGTGCAGACCGTCGACTGGCGCCGCGGCGACGCCGACCTGGACGACTACCACGAGGACGTCGAGGCGCTCCACCGGGCGCTGCTGGCCGCCAAGGTGGAGACCGGTCGTCCCTCCCTCATCTCGCTGCGCACCATCATCGGCTGGCCCGCGCCCAACAAGAAGAACACCGGCAAGATCCACGGCTCGGCGCTCGGCGCCGACGAGGTGAAGGCCACCAAGCAGATCCTCGGCTTCGACCCGGAGCGCACCTTCGAGGTCGACGAGGAGGTCCTCAAGCACGCCCGCCAGGTGATGGAGCGCGGCGCCGAGGCCCAGGCGGCCTGGACCACCGCGTTCGACGCGTGGGCGCAGGCCCACCCGGAGCGCAAGGCGCTCTGGGACCGGCTGTCTGGCCGGGCCCTCCCGCAGGGCTGGGCCGACGCCCTGCCGACCTTCCCGGCCGACGCCAAGGGCGTGGCCACCCGGGCCGCCTCCGGCAAGGTCCTGGAGGCCCTCGCCCCGATGCTGCCCGAGCTGTGGGGCGGCTCCGCCGACCTGGCGGAGAGCAACAACACCACCATGAAGGGCGAGCCGTCCTTCATCCCCGCGGAGCACGCGACCAAGGACTTCCCCGGCGACGAGTACGGCCGCACCCTGCACTTCGGCATCCGTGAGCACGCCATGGGCGCGATCCTCAACGGCATCGCGCTGCACGGCGGCACCCGCCCGTACGGCGGCACGTTCCTGGTCTTCAGCGACTACATGCGCCCCTCGGTGCGGCTGGCCGCACTGATGAAGCTGCCCGTGGTCTACGTCTGGACGCACGACTCGATCGGCCTCGGCGAGGACGGCCCGACCCACCAGCCGGTGGAGCACCTGACCGCGCTGCGCGCCATCCCCGGCCTGGACGTGGTCCGCCCGGCCGACGCCAACGAGACCGTCTGGGCGTGGCGGCAGGCCCTGGATCACACCGACCGGCCGACCGCGCTGGCGCTCAGCCGCCAGGCGCTGCCGACCTTCGACCGCACCGAGCTGGCCGGCGCGGAAGGTGCCGCCAAGGGCGGCTACGTGCTGGCCGAGGCATCCGGGGGCAGGCCGCAGGTGATCCTCGTCGGCACCGGCTCCGAGGTGCAGCTCTGCCTCACCGCCCGGGAACGGCTGGAGGCCGACGGCACCCCGACCCGGGTGGTCTCCATGCCCTGCCAGGAGTGGTTCTTCGCGCAGGACGAGGCGTACCGGGAGTCGGTCCTGCCCCGCGGGGTAAAGGCACGGGTGAGCGTGGAGGCGGGCATCGCCATGTCCTGGCGGGGGATCGTCGGGGACAGCGGTGAGAGCGTGAGCCTGGAGCACTACGGGGCGAGCGCGCCGCACACCGTGCTCTTTGAGCAGTTCGGGTTCACCCCCGACCGGATCGTGGCCGCCGCGCACGCGGCGCTGACCCGGGTGGGCGACATCACCGGTTTCACGACCGGCAACTGAGGGGAGCGTGGACGACATGACCGACAGGCTTGGTGACCTGAGCGCCGCGGGTGTGGCGATCTGGCTCGACGATCTTTCCAGGAATCGGCTGAGCTCCGGCGGGCTCGATCAGCTCCGCCGGGAGAAGCACCTGGTCGGGGTGACCTCCAACCCGACCATCTTCGCCAAGGCGCTCAGCGACGCCGACGAGTACGACTGGCAGCTCAAGGACCTCGCCATCCGCGGGGTGGACGTCGAGGAGGCCGTCCGCCTGCTCACCACGTACGACGTGCGGTGGGCCTGCGACGTGATGCGCCCGGCGTACGACGCGAGCGCCGGGGTCGACGGTCGGGTCTCCATCGAGGTGGACCCGCGGCTGGCGCACGAGGCGGAGAAGACCGTCGCCGAGGCCGGAGCGCTGTGGTGGCTGATCGACCGGCCGAACCTGTTCGTCAAGATCCCGGCCACCGCGGAGGGCCTGCCGGCGATCACCGCCACCCTGGCGCAGGGGATCAGCGTGAACGTCACGCTGATCTTCGGGCTGGACCGGTACTCGGAGGTCATGGAGGCCTTCCTGGCCGGTCTGGAGCAGGCGAGGGCGAACGGGCACGACCTGTCCAAGATCGGCTCGGTGGCGTCGTTCTTCGTCTCCCGGGTCGACACCGAGGTGGACAAGCGGCTGGAGAAGATCGGCTCGGACGAGGCGAAGGCGGTGCGCGGCAAGGCCGCCATCGCCAACGCCCGACTCGCGTACGAGCGCTACTGCGAGGTCTTCGGCTCCGACCGGTGGCAGGCCCTGGCCGACGCCGGCGCGCACCCGCAGCGCCCGCTCTGGGCGTCCACCTCGACGAAGAACCCGGACTACCGGGACGTCATGTACGTCGAGGAGCTGGTCGCCCCGGGCACGGTCAACACCATGCCGGAGGCGACCATCCACGCGTACGCCGACCACGGCGAGCTGCGGGGCGACACCATCACCGGCGCGTACGACGACGCCCGCAAGGTCTTCACCGACCTGCAGGCCGCCGGCGTGGACATGGCCGACGTGATCGTCACCCTGGAACGGGAGGGCGTGGAGAAGTTCGAGGCGAGCTGGCTGGAGCTGCTGGACGGGGTCAAGAAGTCGCTCACCGAGGCGGCCAAGGGCGCCGGGCAGCCGGGCCGGGCCGCCCAGCGCAACGCGCAGGCCGCCGAGAAGGCCGGGGGCAACGCGTGACGGACGGCGCCGGACGCGTCCCGGGGCGGCGCCCCGGGACGCGCCCCGCCGTCCCCACCCCGCAACCCGGGGTGCGGACATGACCGACCTGCTGGCCGGCCCGGCGGAGGTCGCCGGGGGGCTGGCCGTGCACGGCGCGGACGCGGTCGACGCGTCCGCGCCCGAGCCGCCGCGCGCGGCCCTGGTCGCCCGGGACGTGCCGGCCCGGCTGGTCGCCAAGGACCCCACCCTCTGGGGCCCCGAGGCGCAGGCCCGGCTCGGCTGGGTGGACACCCACCGCCGCAGCCGGGACCTCCTCCCCCAACTCGCCGAACTGGCCGCCGAGCTGGCCGACCTGGACCACGTGGTGCTCGCCGGGACGGGCGGCTCGTCGCTCGCCCCGGAGGTGATCGCCCGGTCCCTGGGCCGGCCGCTGACCGTGCTGGACACCACCGATCCCGGGCAGGTCCGGGCCGCCCTCGCCGATCGGCTGGAGCGGACCGTGGTGGTGATCTCCAGCAAGTCCGGCTCCACCGTGGAGACCGACAGCCACCGGCGGGCCTACTGGCAGGCGTTCCTGGACGCCGGGATGAGCGAGGCGGAGACGGCCCGGCACTTCGTCGTCGTCACCGACCCGGGTTCCCCGCTGGAGGCGACCGCCGCCGAGCTGGGTGTGGTCACCATCCTCGCCGACCCGGAGGTCGGCGGCCGCTACTCGGCGCTCACCGCCTTCGGGCTGGTCCCCTCGGCCCTCGCCGGGGTCGCGGTGACCGACCTGCTCGACGACGCCGACGCCCTCGCCGGGTCGCTGGGCCGGGACCGGGACAACCCGGGCCTGGCGCTCGGGGCGGCGCTCGGCGCGGCGGCGGCCACGGGCCGGAGCACCGTCGCCCTCACCCCGGACGGCACCGGGGTCGACGGGCTGGGTGACTGGGCCGAGCAGCTGCTCGCCGAGTCGACCGGCAAGCGCGGCCGGGGGATCCTGCCGGTGGTGCTGGAGTCGCCCGACGCCCCCGGCGCGACCGGCCCGGACGTGCTGACCGTGAGCTACGGCGGGGCACTCGAACCCGGCCGGACCCCGGGCGCCGGCGTCGCCGACGTGGCCGTCAACGGGCCCCTCGGCGCGCACTTCCTCGCCTGGGAGTACGCCACCGCGGTCGCCGCGGCGGCGCTCGGCGTCGACCCGTTCGACCAGCCGAACGTCGCCGAGAGCAAGGAGAACACCGCCCGCATCCTCGCCGCCGGGACGTCGGCCGAGACGCCGTCGTTCACCGAGGGCGCGATCGAGGTGTACGCCCCGGCCGGCGCCCCGCACGACCTGGTCGGCGTGCTGCGCCGGCTGCTGGACGGGCTCGGCGAGGACGGATACCTGGCGGTGACGGCATACCTCGACCGGTGGGGTGACGCGGCGGTGGCCGGGCTGCGCCCGGTGCTGGCACGGGCGACCGGACGGCCGGTGACCTTCGGCTGGGGTCCCCGCTACCTGCACTCGACCGGGCAGTACCACAAGGGCGGCCCGCGGGTCGGCAGCTACCTTCAGCTGACCGGAGCGGTCACCGATGATCTGCCGGTGCCCGGTCGCCCGTACACCTTCGGAGAGCTTCAGGCGGCCCAGGCCGCCGGCGACCGGCAGGCCCTGGCCGGCCGGGAGCGACCGGTGCTGCGACTGCACCTGACCGAGCGGGCGGCGGGCGTCGCCCAGCTGCTGGATGCGGCCGGACGGACACGGACGTGACGATGAATGACGTGGAATCAGCGGAGCGAGGAGGCAGCATGAACCCGCTGCGCGACCCCCAGGACCGGCGCCTGCCGCGGATCCCGGAGCCGTGCGCTCTGGTGATCTTCGGGGTGACCGGTGACCTGGCCCGCAAGAAGCTGTTGCCGGCGGTCTACGACCTGGCCAACCGGGGGTTGCTGCCGCCCGGTTTCGTGGTCCTGGGTTTCGCCCGGCGCGACTGGGGCGACGGTGACTTCGAGTCGCTGGCCCACGAGGCAGCGAAGAAGCACGCCCGCACGCCCTGGCGGGAGGAGGTGTGGGCGCGGCTGGCCGGCAACATCAAGTTCGTCGGCGGCTCGTTCGACGACGACGCCGCGTTCGACCAGCTCGCCGACACCCTGGACGAGCTGCGCGAGTCGCACGGCATCGCGGGCAACGCCGCCTTCTACTTCTCCATCCCCCCGGCGGCCTTCCCGGTGGTGCTCAAGCAGCTCGCCCGCACCGGCATGGCGGACAACGCCAAGTCCGGCGGCTGGCGCCGGGTGGTGGTGGAGAAGCCGTTCGGCCACGACCTGCCCTCGGCGAAGGCGCTCAACGACCTGGTCGACGACGTCTTCACCCGCCAGGACGTCTTCCGGATCGACCACTACCTGGGCAAGGAGACGGTCCAGAACATCCTGGCCCTGCGCTTCGCGAACAACCTGTTCGAGCCGCTGTGGAACTCCAAGTACGTCGACTCGGTGCAGATCACCATGGCCGAGGACGTCGGCATCGGCACCCGGGCCGGCTTCTACGACTCGGCCGGCGCGGCCCGCGACGTGCTGCAGAACCACCTGCTCCAGCTCCTCGCGCTCGTCGCGATGGAGGAGCCGACCAGTTTCGACGCCGACGAGATCCGGGCCGAGAAGCTGAAGGTGCTCAAGGCGATCACCGTGCCGAAGGACGTCCCCGGGGACACCGTGCGCGGCCAGTACCTGCCCGGCTGGGTGGGCGGCGAGCGCGCCGTCGGCTACCTGGAGGAGCAGGGCGTCCCGCAGGACTCCACCACCGAGACGTACGTCGCGGTGAAGCTCGGCATCCAGAACCGGCGGTGGGCCGGGGTGCCGTTCTACATCCGCGCCGGCAAGCGACTGCCCCGGCGGGTCACCGAGGTGGCCATCATGTTCAAGAAGGCCCCGCACCTGCCGTTCAATCCGGCGGACATGGAGTCGCTCGGCCCCAACCAACTCGTCATCCGGGTCCAGCCGGACGAGGGCGTGGTGTTGAAGTTCGGCTCGAAGGTGCCCGGCACGACCATGGAAGTCCGCGACATCGCGATGGACTTCCAGTACGGCGAGGCGTTCACCGAGTCCAGCCCCGAGGCGTACGAGCGCCTGGTGCTGGACGTGCTGATCGGCGACCGGACCCTGTTCCCGGACGCCGCCGAGGTGGAGCAGAGCTGGCAGGTGCTGGACCCGCTGGAGCACGCCTGGACGGGCACGAAGCCGGAGCCGTACCGGGCCGGTGAGTGGGGCCCCCGTGCCGCGGACGAGATGCTGGCCCGCGAGGGCCGGGCTTGGAGAAGAGCATGATCGGGTTGTGGGACACCACCGGCAACGAGGTGGTCAAGGCGCTCGCCGCCGAGCGGCGCAGCGCGGGCGGCGTGGCCAGCGGCATGGCGCTCAGTCTGATCGTGGTGGTGGACGAGAAGCGGGTACGCGAAGCGGAGGCGGCGGCGACCATCGCGGCCTCCGCGCACCCCTGCCGGCTGCTCGTGGTGGTCCGCACCGACGTCGAGCGGGAGCGCAACCGGCTCGACGCGGAGATCGTGGTCGGCGGCCGGCTCGGTCCCTGCGAGGCGGTGGTCATGCGGATGTACGGCCGGCTGGCGCTGCACGCCGAGTCGGTGGTGATGCCGCTGCTGGTGCCGGACGTGCCGGTGGTCACCTGGTGGCACGGCGAACCGCCGGAGGAGATCGCGACCGACTTTCTCGGGGTGGTGGCGGACCGGCGGATCACCGACGCGGCGCAGGCCGCCGACCCGATCGCCGCGCTGCGGCAGCGGGCGCGCGACTACGCGCCGGGCGACACCGACCTGGCCTGGACCCGGATCACCCCGTGGCGCACCCTGGTCGCCGGAGCGTTCGACACGGCCCAGGCCAGGGTCACCGAGGCGACCGTGGTCGCACCGCGGACCGACCCGACGGCGGCGCTGATGCGCGGCTGGCTGGCCGCCCGGCTCGGCATCGACCCGGCGTGGGAGCACACCGACGAGTACCCCCGGATGCGCGAGGTGCAGCTGCGCTGCGCCAACGGTGACGAACTCGCGCTCACCCGGGACGAGAGCGTGGCGAGGTTCCGGCGCACCGGCCAGGAGGACCGCACGCTGCCGCTGGTGCGTCGCCCGCTCGGCGACGAGCTGGCCGAGGAACTGCGCCGCCTCGACGCCGACCAGGTGTACGCGGAGGCGCTCGGCGCGGCCGCCGGCCTCAGCGGGCTGGACCAGCGTCCGGCCGGGCGGGTACACGTGTGGAAGGATCCGGCGACCGCCCAGCGCGCCGAGGCCGGCGTCACCGCGCACGCCGGCGCGACCGCGAACGAGTGAACGGGCCCACCGCCCCGGCGGGTGGCGCACGGACCGCTGCCGGCGGTCGGACAGCACAGGTGACCGCCGTGGGGCGGTCGGAACACGAGGGCACGATGGATGAGTGAGGCGAGTGTCGCCGTACACGCCGACCCGGACCTGCTGGCGCAGGCGGTGGCGGCCCGGCTGGTGGTGAAGCTGCTCGACGCGCAGGCGGACCGCGGCCAGGCGTCGGTGGTGCTGACCGGCGGGCGGGTCGCCGCGGCGGTCTACCGGGCGGTGGCGGCGTTGCCGGCCCGGGACGCCGTCGACTGGTCCCGCGTCGACGTCTGGTGGGGCGACGAGCGGTTCCTGCCGGCCGGTGACCCGGAGCGCAACGAGACGCAGGCCCGGGCGGCGCTGCTGGACCTGGTGCCGCTGGACCCGGCGCGGATCCACCCGATGCCGGCGGCGGACGGGCCGGCCGGCAACGATCCGGAGACGGCCGCCGCGGAGTACGCGCAGGAGTTGGCGCGGGCCGCCCGGCCGGGCCACGCCGCGCTCCCCCACTTCGACGTGCTGCTGCTCGGTGTCGGCGAGGACGGGCACGTCGCGTCGGTCTTCCCGGAGCACCCGGTGCACCACGACAACCGGCCGGTCAGCGCGGTGCGCGGCAGCCCGAAGCCGCCGCCGGTGCGCACCACGCTGACCCTGCCGGCTATCAACACGGCCGAGGAGGTCTGGCTGGTCGCGGCCGGTGCGGACAAGGCCCGGGCGGTGGGCATGGCCCTGGCCGGGGCCGGGCCGGTGCAGCTGCCGGCGGCCGGGGTGCGGGGGGTGGCCCGTACCCTCTGGCTGCTGGACCGGGCCGCGGCGGCCGACGTGCCGCCCCGGCTGCGCAGCCTGCGCTGAGCGGTGGGGAAGGGCCCCTCGTCATCGCCGCTGGCCTGCGAGGGGCCCCTGCCCACCAACCGAGGACGCGCCAACCCCAGGTCACGCACCCCCGCGACGGCGGCGGAGCGCCCACCAACCCGGGACGCGCCAACCCCAGGTCACGCACCCCCGCGACGGCGGCGGAGCGCGTCGAGGGCCTCCGCCAGGAGAGCCTCCCCCTGCTCCGGGGTACGGCGCTCCTGAACGTACGCCAGGTGGGTCTTGTAAGGCTCGCTGCCCGGTCGGCCCGGCGGGTTGCCCGGGTCGGGGCCGGCCGGCTCGCCGCAGCGCGGGCAGTCCCAGGTGGCGGGCGTCTCCGCCTCGGCGGCGATCAGGAACTGGAAACGGTGGTCGTTGCGGCACCAGTAGACGACCGGGCGGCGCGGGGCCGGCTCGATGCGCTGGTCGAAGCGTTCGGGGGCGGACCCGATGCGGGTGCCGCGGATGACGTTGCCACTCGGCACGGCTGCTCGCTCCTGTCGTCGGAGGGGACCGCCGCTCGGGGGTTGGGCGGCGGGCGACGCGGTGCAGCGGAGAAACAAAACTGCGCGCGGTCCGTAACGGACCGCGCGCAGATTGTACGACTCGATGCGCTGACTCAGGAGCCGCTGCTGAGCTGGAGCCGGAGCCAGAGCCCGATCCCGATGATGCAGGCGAACCAGACAATCCCGACCAGAACGGTGTAGCGGTCGAGGTTCTTCTCGGCCACCGACGACCCGGCCAGGCTGGAGCTGACGCCGCCACCGAACATGCTCGACAACCCGCCGCCCTTACCTCGGTGCAGCAGGATCAGCAGGGTGAGCAGGATGCTCGTGATGATCAACAACACGATCAACGTGTACGCGAACGCGATCGGCATGGCGGGGGTCAGTCCTCTCGTAGCGATCAGCTGCCCGGACTGGTCGGGCATTGCAGCACCGGCCGGCGGACGGGCAGCGTCAAGGATAGCGAGCGATCAGCGGGCGATGTGCTCCGGGAACCGGCAGATCTGAGCGAATTCCTCAGCGTCCAGGCTGGCGCCCCCGACCAGGGCCCCGTCCACGTCCGGCTGGGCCATGATCGCGGCGACGTTCGACGCCTTGACCGACCCGCCGTAGAGGATCCGGACCTGGCCGGCGGTGGCCTCGTCGTACGTCTCGACGAGCCGCTTGCGCACCTCGCCGCAGACCTCCTGGGCGTCCTCCGGAGTCGCCGTCTTGCCGGTGCCGATCGCCCAGACCGGCTCGTACGCGACGACGACCTTGGTGACCTGCTCCGCGGTGAGCCCCTTCAGCGCGCCGTCGAGCTGGTCGCAGCAGTGCGGCACGTGCTTGAGCTGCTCGCGGATCTCCAGCCCCTCACCGATGCACAGGATCGGGGTGAGGCCGTTGTCCAGCGCGGCGGCCACCTTGGCGTTGACCAGCGCGTCGTCCTCGTGGTGGTACTGCCGCCGCTCGGAGTGGCCGATCACCACGTAGGTGCAGCCCAGCTTGGCGAGCATCGGCCCGGAGATGTCCCCGGTGTACGCCCCCGACTGGAACGGCGACAGGTCCTGCGCGCCGTAGCCGATCAGCAGCTTGTCGCCGTCCACCGCGGTCTGCACGGTCCGCAGGTCGGTGAAGGGCGGCAGGATCACCGTCTCGACGTCGGTGAGCTGCTTCTCGGTGAGGCTCGCGGCCAGCTTCTGCACCAGCAGGTTGGCCTCGAGGTGGTTCAGGTTCATCTTCCAGTTGCCGGCCATCAGCGGCCGGCGGGTGGTGCTCGCCATTCAGTTCTCCAGGGCCGCGATGCCGGGGAGGGTCTTGCCCTCCAGGTACTCCAGGGAGGCGCCGCCACCGGTGGAGATGTGATCGAAAGCGGACTCGTCCAGGCCCAGGGCGCGCACCGCCGCGGCGGAGTCACCGCCGCCGACCACGCTGAACGCGTCGGCCTTGGTGATCGCCTCGGCGACCCCCCGGGTGCCCGCCGCGAAGGCGGCCATCTCGAACACACCCATCGGGCCGTTCCAGAAGATGGTCTTCGCCTGGGACAGCGCGGCGGCGAAGCCGGCCACCGTCTCCGGGCCGATGTCCAGGCCCAGCCGGTGGCTCGGGATTCCGTCGGCGCGGACGGTGTCGTGCGCGGCGTCCGGGGCGAAGGCGTCCGCGGCCACCACGTCGACCGGGAGCATGATCTTGCCCGGCGCGCGCTCCATGAGGTTGCGGCAGGTCTCGACCATCTCCTTCTCCAGCAGCGAGGTGCCCACCTCGAGGCCCTGGGCCTTGAGGAAGGTGAAGCACATCCCGCCGCCGATGAGCAGCCGGTCGACCGTCGGCAGCAGCGCCTCGATCACCGCCAGCTTGTCGGAGACCTTCGAACCGCCCAGCACCACCACGTACGGCCGCTCCGGCTCGCCGGTCAGCTTGCTGAGCACCTCGACCTCGCGCAGCACCAGCCGGCCGGCGAAGTGCGGCAGCCGGGCCGGCACGTCGTGGACGCTGGCGTGCTTGCGGTGCACCGCGCCGAACGCGTCGTCGACGTACGCCTCGCCGAACGCGGCGAGCTGGTCGGCGAAGGCGCCCCGCTCGGCGTCGTCCTTGCTGGTCTCGCCCTTGTTGAAGCGGAGGTTCTCCAGCAGGGCGACCTGGCCGTCGGCCAGGCCCTCCACCGTGGAGCGGGCGGACTCGCCGACGGTGTCCTCGGCGAAGTGGACCGGGACGCCCAGCAGCTCGCCCAGCCGCCCGCCGACCGGCCGGAGGCTGAACTGCGGCTCCGGCGCACCCTTCGGGCGGCCCAGGTGCGAGCAGACGACCACCTTGGCGCCGGCCTGCACCAGCGCGCTCAGGGTGGGCAGGACGGCCCGGATCCGGCCGTCGTCGGTGATCTCACCGGTCTGCTTGTCGAGCGGGACGTTCAGGTCGGCGCGCACCAGCACGCGCCGACCCGACACCCCCTCGCCGAGCAGGTCGTCGAGGTTGCGGATGCTCACAGCGACGAACCCACCAGCTTGACCAGGTCGACCAGGCGGTTCGAGTAGCCCCACTCGTTGTCGTACCAGCCGACGACCTTGACCTGGTTGCCGATCACCTTGGTCAGCGGCGCGTCGAAGATGCAGGACGCCGGGTCGGTGACGATGTCCGAGGAGACGATCGGGTCCTCGTTGTAGGTCAGGATGCCCCGCAGCGGCCCCTCGGCGGCGGCCTTCAGCGCGGCGTTGACCTCGTCCACGGTGGTCTCCCGGCCGACCTCGACGGTCAGGTCGGTGGCCGAGCCGGTCGGGATCGGCACCCGCAGCGCGTACCCGTCGAGCTTGCCCTTCAGCTCCGGCAGCACTAGGCCGATAGCCTTCGCGGCGCCGGTGGAGGTCGGCACGATGTTCAGCGCGGCGGCCCGGGCCCGGCGCAGGTCCTTGTGCGGCGCGTCCTGCAGGTTCTGGTCCTGGGTGTACGCGTGGATGGTGGTCATCAGACCCTTGGTGATGCCGAAGGTGTCCTGCAGGACCTTGGCCATCGGGGCGAGGCAGTTGGTGGTGCACGAGGCGTTCGAAATGATGTTGTGCTTGGCCGGGTCGTACTGGCCGTCGTTGACGCCCATGACCACGGTGACGTCCTCGTTCTTCGCCGGCGCGGAGATGATGACCTTCTTGGCCCCGCCGTCGATGTGCGCCTTCGCCTTGGTGGCGTCGGTGAAGAACCCGGTGGACTCGATGACGACGTCGGCACCGACCTCGCCCCAGGGCAGCTTGGCCGGGTCCTTCTCGGCGAACACCTTGAAGCTCCGTCCGCCCACGGTGATCTCGTCGGCGGTCGCCTTGACCTCGTGCGGGAGCCGACCGAGGATGGTGTCGTACTTGAGCAGGTGCGCGGTGGTCGGGGTGTCGCCAAGGTCGTTCGCGGCCACGACCTCGATGTCAGCGCCGGACGCCAGCACTGCCCGGAAGAAGTTGCGGCCGATCCGGCCGAAGCCGTTGATGCCAACCCGGATGGTCACAGGTCCCATCTCCTCGCGTTCTGGTCCGCCGGCGTCAGACCCCGGCCGGCGGAGATGTGTTCGCCGACCGTTGGAGCCGGCCGTTGACGGTTCATCTCGGCCACCCCGCCGCGGTCCTGGGGACCTGACCGCCCGAGGCGGTGAGCACGGCGAGGAGTGCCTGTGCCGGCCCCCTTGCCGTACGCAGCGACCTTATCCGAGCGCGCGCCGCCGCGCTGCGGCGGGTGGAGATCCCGTCACGCCGTCGCCTCACCGTCCTATCAGACCACGAGCATGTCGGGCGTGACGGCAGCTTCCGTATCCGGGATGCCCAGGTCGCGGGCCCGCTTGTCGGCCAGCGCGAGCAGCCGGCGGATCCGGCCCGCGATGGCGTCCTTGGTCAGCGGCGGTTCGGCCAGGGCACCCAACTCCTCCAGCGAGGCCTGTCGGTGCTCCAGCCGCAGCCGGCCGGCCGAGGTGAGGTGGTTGGGGGCGTCGTCGGCGAGGATCTCCAGCGCCCGGGTGACCCGGGCGGCGGCGGCCACCGCGGCCCGGGCCGAGCGACGCAGGTTGGCGTCGTCGAAGTTGGCCAGCCGGTTCGCGGTCGCCCGGACCTCCCGCCGGACCCGCCGCTCCTCCCAGGCCAGCACGCTGGAGTGGGCGCCGATCCGGGTGAGCAGCGCGGCGATCGCGTCGCCGTCCTTGACCACCACCCGGTCCACCCCGCGCACCTCGCGGTTCTTCGCGGTGATGCCGATCCGGCGGGCCGCGCCGACCAGGGCCAGGGCCGATTCCGGGCCGGGGCAGGTGATCTCCAGGGCGCTGGAGCGGCCCGGCTCGGTGAGCGAGCCGTGCGCCATGAACGCGCCGCGCCAGGCGGAGACCGCGCAGCAGACGTTCGCGGCGACCACGTGCGGCGGCAGGCCACGCACCGGACGGCCCCGGACGTCCAGCAGGCCGGTCTGCCGGGCGAGGGCCTCCCCGTCCTTGACCACCCGGACGATGAAGTGGCTGCCCTTGCGCAGCCCGCCCGAGGCGAGCACGTGGATCTCGCTCGGGTAGCCGTAGACCTCGGCGATCTCCCGGCGCAGCCGCCGGGCGACCGCGCCGGTGTCCAGCTCCGCCTCGACCACCACGCGGCCCGACACGATGTGCAGGCCGCCCGCGAAACGCAGCAGGGCGGCCATCTCCGCCCGCCGGCAGCAGGGCTTGGGCACGTCGACCCGACTCAGCTCGTCCTTGACCGCAGCCGTCATCGCCATAGTGCGCCCCCTCACGGACCGGTTCCGGCGTGTCGCCGGTGATTACGTACGTGCTTAACGATCGGCGCCCAGGACAGGCACCAGTGCGGCGCCCAGGGCGGCTGGATCATGACGGGGCGTGCCGTCCGGGACGGCGACGGGAGCGAGGACCAGCCGGGCACCCAGCGATTCTGCCGCACGTGAGACCGCTTCGGGGTCACCCACCGCCGTGGAGTCGGCCAGCACCATGTCCAGCTTCAGCTCGGGCAGATAGCGCCCGAGGGTGTCCAGATGGTCGGCCAGGGAGAGCCCATGGGTCTCCTTCTCCGCCACCAGGTTGAGGGTCACCAGCCGCCGCGCCGGACTGGAGACGATCGCGTCGGCCAGCCCGGGCACCAGCAGATGCGGCAGCACGCTGGTGTACCAGCTCCCCGGGCCGAAGATCAGCCAGTCGGCGTCCCCGACCGCGGTCAGGGCCTCCGCGCAGGCGGCCGGCGCGGCCGGGGTGAGCCGTAGCGACTCGACCCACCCGGAGGTGACGGCCACCTGGTGCTGGCCGCGCACGAGGCGTACCTCCTCGGGATGGGCCGGATCGGCGCCGCGCACCCGCGCCTCGATGCCGACCGGCTGGCGCGACATCGGCAGCACCCGGCCGACCGCGCCGAGCATCGCGCCGGCGTGCTCGAGCGCGGCCACCGGATCGCCGAGCAACTCCATCAGCCCGCAGATCAGCAGGTTGCCGACCGCGTGCCCGGCGAGCGAGTCGGCCGCGCCGCCGGCCACGTGGGCGAGGCCCGCCTCGAAGCGGTGCTGGAACAGCGCCGCGCTGCACCGGGTGGCCGGGTGGTCACCGGCCAGGGCGACCAGCGCCTGCCGCAGGTCGCCCGGCGGCAGGCCGCCGCGCTCGGCCCGCAGCCGGCCGCTGGAGCCGCCGTCGTCGCCGACGGTCACCACCGCGGTGATGTCCAGGTCAAGCTCGGGTACGCAGCGCCGCAGCGCCCGCAGGGACGCGGAGAGCCCGTGCCCGCCGCCGAAGGCGACCACCCTGATCGGGTTCATTCCCGCCCCAGGTCGCGGTGCTGCGCGTTGGCGGCGATGCCGGAGCGGCGCAGCCGGGCGGCCAACTCCTCGGCGATCGCCACACTGCGGTGCTTGCCCCCGGTGCAGCCGACCGCCACGGTCAGGTAGCGCTTCCCCTCCCGCTCGAAGCCGGCGGTGGTGGCGTTGACCAGGTCCGCGTACCCGGCCACGAAGGCGTCCGCGCCCTCCTGGCCCAGCACGTAGGCGCTGACCGCCTCCTCGCGCCCGCTGTGCTCGCGCAGCTCCGGCACCCAGTACGGGTTGGGTAGGAAGCGGGCGTCCATCACGAAATCGGCGTCCGGCGGGAGCCCGTACTTGAAGCCGAAGGAGAGCACCGTGATCCGCAGCCGACGGGAGTCCTCCCCGCCGAACAGCTCCTCGACCCGGCGGCGGAGCTGGTTGACGTTGAGGTGGCTGGTGTCGATGATCACGTCGGCCTGGTCCCGGGCCTCCTCCAGCAGGGCCCGCTCGACGGCGATGCCGTCGGCGAGCCGGCCGTCGCCCTGCAACGGGTGGGACCGGCGGACGCTCTCGAACCGGCGGATCAGCACGTCGTCGTCGGCGTCGACGAAGACCACCCGCGGCTGGAAGCCACGTTCCCGCAGCTCCCGGATGGCCCCGGCGAGGTCGGTGGAGAAGGCGCGGGAGCGGACGTCCAGCACCATCGCCGTGCGCCGGGCCGCGCCGCCGGCCTTGAAGGCCAGCTCAGCCATGTCGAGCAGGAGCGCCTGGGGCAGGTTGTCCACCACGTAGTAGCCGACGTTCTCCAACGCCCGGGCCACCGTGCTGCGGCCACCGCCGGAGAGGCCGGTGACCACCACCAGGGTCGTCTCCGCCTCGGCCGGCGCCGGTTGCCCGAGGGCTGCCTCCGCACCGGTCGGCACCAGGTCTCCCGTCCGCGCCTCGCTCACCCGTTACCCCCAAGCCGTGGCGCCGCGGCCGCTCGGCCGCGCATGGTCAGTCAGCGACTCTAACGGCTGCGCACCCGTCCGCGATTCCACGGGGTGACGACCGGAACACCGCTCTGTCCGGTTCACCGGCCGCCGAGCCGTGTTCCCAACACGCCCGAGCGCCGCCAACCGTTAGTGGCCATCCATGGACTCAGCGCGATCAGCACAGGTCAGAGGCCAGGCCCGCCCGGGTCAGGTCGACGTACGGGCCGTGCCGCCGCCCGGCCACGGGCGCTGGCCAATCGGTCCGTCGCCCAGCGCGGCTGACGACCCGCCCGGCCCGGCAGAGCATCGCCGGGCCCGGGCGTCGTCGGGGGGCGCTCGTAGACTGCGCGGATGGTCTCCCCCACCGATCAGCGGACCGAGGACGCGCTGCGGGTGCTCAACCGGGTGTTCGGGTACGACACCTTCCGCGGCTTCCAGCAGCAGGTCGTCGAGCACCTGGTGGCCGGCGGCGACGCGCTGGTGCTGATGCCGACCGGTGGCGGCAAGTCGCTCTGCTACCAGATCCCGGCGCTGGTCCGGGACGGCGTCGCGGTGGTCGTCTCGCCGCTGATCGCGCTGATGCAGGACCAGGTCGACGCGCTCACCGCCGTCGGCGTCCGGGCCGGCTTCCTCAACTCGACCCAGGACCTCACCGAGCGCCGCCGGGTGGAGGCGGCCTTCCTCGCCGGCGAGCTGGACCTGCTCTACCTCGCCCCGGAGGCGCTCGCGGTCCGGTCCACCCTCGCCCTGCTGGAGCGGGGCCGGATCGCGTTGTTCGCGATCGACGAGGCGCACTGCGTGTCGCAGTGGGGGCACGACTTCCGGCCGGACTACCTCAACCTGTCGATGCTGCACGAGCGGTGGCCGGACGTACCGCGCATCGCGCTCACCGCCACGGCGACCCGGACCACCCGTACCGAGATCGCCAGCCGGCTCAAGCTCACCGATGCCCGGCACTTCGTGGCCAGCTTCGACCGGCCCAACATCCAGTACCGGATCGTGCCCAAGCGGGAACCGCGCAAACAACTGCTCGGCCTGCTCCGGGACGAACACCCGGGCGACGCCGGCATCGTCTACTGCCTCTCCCGCGCCTCGGTGGAGAAGACCGCCGAGTTCCTGGTGCAGAACGGCGTCCCGGCGCTGCCGTACCACGCCGGGCTGGACGCGGCGACCCGCGCCGCCAACCAGCAGCGCTTCCTGCGCGAGGACGGGCTGGTCATGGTCGCCACCATCGCCTTCGGCATGGGCATCGACAAGCCGGACGTGCGCTTTGTCGCCCACCTCGACCTGCCCAAGTCGGTGGAGGGCTACTACCAGGAGACCGGCCGCGCCGGGCGGGACGGACTACCCTCCACCGCCTGGTTGGCGTACGGGCTCCAGGACGTGGTGCAGCAGCGCAAAATGATCGAGACGTCGGAGGGCGACCTGGCGCACCGGCGCAACCTCGCCACCCACCTGGACGCCATGCTGGCCCTCTGCGAGACGGTCCGCTGCCGCCGTGCCCAACTCCTGGAGTACTTCGGCGAGACCACCAGCGGCGGCTGCGGCAACTGCGACACCTGTCTCGAACCGCCGGAGTCCTGGGACGGCACCGTCGCCGCGCAGAAGCTGCTCTCCACCGTCTACCGGCTCGACCGGGAACGCAACCAGCGGTTCGGCGCCGGGCACAGCATCGACATCCTGCTCGGCAAGCACACCGACAAGATTGACCAGCACGGTCACGACTCGCTGACCACCTTTGGCATCGGCACCGAACTACGCGAGGCGGAGTGGCGCGGCGTGGTCCGGCAACTGCTCGCCGAGGGCCTGCTCGCCGTCGAGGGCGACTACGGCACGCTCGCGCTGACCGAGGCGAGCGCCGACGTGCTGGGGCGCCGCCGTACGGTCACCATGCGGCGGGAGCCGGAGCGGCCGGTGTCCGGCCGCTCCTCGAAGCCGCGCGGCGCGGCGACCGTCGTCGCCGACCTCGCCCCGACCGCCGTGCCGGTCTTCGAACGGCTGCGCGCCTGGCGAGCGGCCACCGCCAAGGAGCAGGGCGTCCCGGCCTACGTGATCTTCCACGACGCCACCCTGCGGCAGGTCGCCACCGAGGCACCGACCTCCCTGGCCGAGCTGTCCCGGATCAACGGCGTCGGCGAGAACAAGCTCGCCAAGTACGGCGAGGCGATCCTCGCCGTACTCGCCGAGGACTGATT
>NZ_JBJZOG010000075.1:0-31625 GCF_047200535.1 Micromonospora mangrovicola
CCCCCCCCCCCCCCCCCCCCCCACCCCCTCCCGGGGGGGGGGGGCCCCCCCCCCCCCCCCTTTTCCCCCCCCCCCCCCCCCCCCCCGGGCCGCGCTGGTGTCCGTACGCGTCAGGCCGCCGCCGAGGTCCGCACCAGGGTCCGGATCTGCCGCAGCAGCACCGACAGGGCGGACAGGTCGGCTCGGGACTCGTCGAACTCCCCCATCGCCCGGTGCGCCCGGTGGATCGAGGTGGCGTTCGCCTGCTCCCACTCCTGCACCCGCTCGACCGGCGGCAGGCTTTCCGGAGTGGACCCGAGCACCTCCGCGGTGAGCGCGGCCAGCGCGGCGTACAGGTCGTAACGCAGCGCCATCCGGGCCAGGGTCTGCCAGCGGTCCTCCCGCGGCAGCAGGGAGATCTTCGACAGCAGGGCGTCCACCCGGAACCGGTCGGAGAGGACGAAGTAGACCGAGGCCACCTCGCTCACGTCCCGGCCGGTCGACTGCGCGGTCTCCACCACGTCGAGCAGGCCGAAGCTGTACATCAGCCGGGTCGCCTGCTCGGCCAGCTCGCGGGGCAGGCCCCGCTCGATCAGCGAGTCGATGTGGGCCGCGATCGCCTCCCGCTCGGTGCCGTAGAAGAGGTTCTCCAGGTCCGGCAGCAGTCGGGCCACGCCGTCCCGCAGCCGGGCGATCTCACCCGGCACGTCGATCGGCGAGCGCCGGTTGGTGACCAGCCAGCGCACCGCGCGGTCGAGCAGCCGGCGGGTGTCCAGATAGACGCTGGTCTGCAACTCGGGCGAGACCTTGTTGTCCAGCGACTCGACCGCGTCCCAGAGGTCGCGCAGCCCGAACACCTCGCGGACCACCACGAACGCCCGCAGCACGTCCGCCGCCGACGCCGCCGTCTCCTCGACGACCCGGAAGACGAACGAGATGCCGCCCCGGTTGATCGCCTCGTTGACCAGCACGGTAGTGACGATGTCCCGGCGCAGCCGGTGCTGCCCCATCCGGTCGGCGAACCGCTCCCGCAGCGGGGTCGGGAAGTAGTTGACCAGGACCTCGGTCGTCCACTCCTCGTCCGCGAGCCCCTCGCCGACGATCTCGCGCTCCAGCACGATCTTGACGTACGCCAGCAGCACCGCGAACTCCGGCGCGGTCAGCCCGTTCTCGGTGCGGACCGCCAACTCCTCGTCCGGCGGCAGCGCCTCCAACGCCCGGTCCAGCGCGCCCGACCGCTCCAGCTCGTTGATCATCCGCCGGTGCACCGGCAGCAGCGAGGCCGCCTGGGCCTGGGCGTTGTTGAGCGCCCGCGCCTGGTCGTAGTTGTCCCGCAGCACCAGGTCGGCGACCTCGTCGGTCATCTGGGCCAGCAACTCGTCCCGCTCCGGCACGGTCAGCGCACCGTCGGCGACCGCCGTGTTGAGCAGGATCTTGATGTTCACCTCGTGGTCGGAGCAGTCCACCCCGGCCGCGTTGTCGATGAAGTCGGTGTAGGCGCGGCCGCCGGCCGAGGCGTACTCGATCCGGCCGTGTTGGGTACAACCCAGGTTGCCGCCCTCGCCGACCACCCGGCAGCGCAGGCTCTTGCCGTCCACCCGGATGGCGTCGTTGGACTTGTCCCCGACCTCGGCGTTGGTCTGGGTCGACGCCTTCACGTAGGTGCCGATGCCGCCGTTCCAGAACAGGTCCACCGGCGCGGTCAGGATGGCCTTCATCAGCTCCTGCGGGCTGAGCTGCGCGACGTCGTCGTCGAGGCCGAGCGCCGCGCGGGCCTCCGGCGAGATCGGCACCGACTTGGCGGTACGCGAGTACACCCCGCCACCGGCCGAGATGAGCTCCGGGTTGTAGTCCTGCCAGGACGACCGGGACAGGTCGAACAGCCGCTTCCGCTCGTCCCACGAGGTGGCCGCGTCCGGGTTCGGGTCGAGGAAGATGTGCCGGTGGTCGAAGGCGGCCACCAGGCGGATGTGCTTCGACAGCAGCATCCCGTTGCCGAACACGTCGCCGGACATGTCGCCGACGCCGACCACGGTGAAGTCCTGGGTCTGGGTGTCGTGCCCCATCTCCCGGAAGTGACGCTTCACCGACTCCCAGGCGCCCCGGGCGGTGATGCCCATCTTCTTGTGGTCGTAGCCGGCGGACCCGCCGGAGGCGAACGCGTCGCCCAGCCAGAAGTTGTGCGCGGCGGAGATCTCGTTGGCGATGTCGGAGAACGTCGCCGTGCCCTTGTCCGCCGCCACCACCAGGTACGGGTCGTCCGCGTCGTGCCGGACCACGTCCTGCGGCGGCACGATCTCGCCGCTGGCGATGTTGTCGGTGACGTCGAGCAGCGCGCCGACGAACTCCTTGTAGCAGATCACCGCCTCGTCCCGGTCGCCCGGCTTCTGCTTGAGCACGAAGCCGCCCTTGGCGCCCACCGGCACGATCACGGCGTTCTTGACCATCTGCGCCTTGACCAGGCCGAGCACCTCGGTGCGGAAGTCCTCGCGCCGGTCGGACCAGCGCAGGCCGCCGCGGGCCACCGGCCCGAAGCGCAGGTGCACGCCCTCGAACCGGGGCGAGTAGACGAAGATCTCGAACTTGGGCCGCGGCGCGGGCAGGTCCGGGATGGCCTGCGGGTCCAGCTTGAACGCGACGTACGGCTTGGGCCGCCCCCCGACCGGCTTCTGGTAGAAGCTGGTCCGCAGGGTGGCCTGGATCAACGTGAGGTACGAGCGCAGGATCCGGTCCTGGTCGAGGCTGGCCACCTCGTCCAGCGCCGCGCCGATCGCGTTGACCAGCTCGCCGCTGCGCTGCCGCCGCTCGTCCATCGCGGTGGCGTCCGGGGCGAACCGGGTCTCGAAGAGCTCCACCAGCAGCGAAGCGATCCTCGGGTAGGCGATGAACGTCTGCTCCATGTACTCCTGGGAGAAGACCGTGCCCGCCTGACGCAGGTACTTCGCGTACGCCCGCAGGACCACCACCTGCCGCCAGGTGAGCCCGGCCCGGAGCACCAGCTCGTTGAAGCCGTCCACCTCGGCCTCGCCCCGCCAGGCGGCGGCGAAGGCGTTCTCCACGTGCGGGCGCACCTCGGCCAGCTCCTGGTGCGCCTCGGGCAGCTGCAGCCCGAAGTCGTAGAGCCAGATCCGGCCGTCGAGCCGCTCCACCTCGTACGGGTGCTCGTCGACCACCTTGACGCCGAGCGAGTGCAGCACCGGCAGCACGGCGGAGAGCATCATCGGCTCGCCGTAGCGGTAGACCTTGAACCGGACGTCCATGGTCTCGTCGAACTCGACCGGCCGCCCGGCGCCGTTCGTACGCTGCGCGAGCTGCTTGCGGAACAGGTGCATCTCGAGCTGGCCGGGCTCCTCCAGCAGCTCCAGCTTGGCCAGGTCCTTCATCGCCTCGTACGGCGTGTGTACGTCCTTGTAGCCCTCCGGGAACGCGTCGGCGTACCGGGCGAACAGGTGCTTCGCCTGCTCGTCGCCGAGCTTGCGCTCCAGCACCAGCCGGTAGTCGTCGTCCCACAGCCGGGTGGCGTCGGCCAGTTCCTCGGCGAGCAGGTCGGCGTCGATCTCCCCGGGCGGGTTGGTCGGGTCGGTCCGGACGATGAAGTGCACCCGGGCCAGCATCGACTCGGTCACCCGGGTGGTGTAGTCGACCCCGACCCCGTTCAGCTCGCGCAGCAGGATGTCCTGCATGCGCAGCCGGTTCTGCGTGGTGAACCGGTCCCGGGGCAGGTAGATCAGGCAGGAGATGAACCGCCCGTACGCGTCCCGGCGCAGGAAGACCCGTAGCTGGCGGCGACCGGCCATGCGGAGCACGCCGATCACCGCGTGGTAGAGGTCGTCGGTCTTGATCTGGAAGAGCTCGTCGCGCGGGTAGGTCTCCAGGATCTGGAGCAGGTCCTTGCCGGAGTGGCTGCGCAGGCTCAGCCCGGACCGGTCCAGCACCTCGGCCACCTTGCGGCGAACCACCGGCAGCTCCTGCACGCTGGTCCGGTACGCCGCAGTGGAGAACAGGCCCAGGAAGCGCCGCTCCCCGACCACGTCCCCGGCATCGTTGAAGATCTTGAAACCGATGTAGTCGAGGTACGCCGAGCGGTGCACGGTGGCCCGGGAGTTGGCCTTCGTGATGATGAGAAGGCGCTTCTCCAGCACCTTCTCGTGCGCCTCGGGCGTCATCGAGGAGAGCGTCCGGGCCTCCGGCGAGTCGGAGCGCAGGATGCCCAGGCCGGTGCCGAGGACGGCTTCGAGGGCCTGGCTGCCCTCCGCGCCGCCGGTGTCGACCAGCCGGTACTCCCGGTAGCCGAGGAAGGTGAAGTGGTCGTGCGCGAGCCAGCGCAGCAGCTCCACCGAGTCGGTGATGTCCTTCTCCGGCACCGGCGGCCGGTTGTCAGAGGTACGCGCGGAGGCCAGCTCGTCGGCGAGCGCGAGGGCCCGCTGCCGCATCTTGGGCCAGTCCTCCACGGCCTCCCGGACGTCGGTGAGCACTCGCTGCAGCTCCCGGCGCAGGCTCTCCCGCTCGCCCGGGTCACGGACCGGGTCGATCTCGATCCGCATCCAGCTCTCGACCAGGTCACCGGCGATGGCGTCGTCCGGCTCCACGTCGGCGGAGACCTCGGTGAGCCGGCCCAGCGGCTCCCGGCGGACCACCACCAGCGGGTGGACCAGCAGGTGCACGTCGAGGTGGTGCGAATTGAGCAGGGCGGTCACCGAGTCGACCAGGAACGGCATGTCGTCGGTGACGATCTCGATGACCGTGTGGTGCTGGTCGGCGTCCGGCTCGTGGATGCGCAGCTTCAGCTCGCCCGGTACGCGCTGCTGGGCCAGGTCCCGGTGGGCCCGGGCGGCGTCCAGCATCTCCTCGGCGGTGAAGCCGATCAGCTCCTCGTCCGGCGCGAACCGCCAGAATCGCCCGACCAGGGTGGCCGCGTCGTGGTCGTCACCGGCCAGCGCGACCGCCTGGGCGACCAGGCGCTCGGCGTTGGGCACCGGCTCGTCCAGCTCGGCGTCCTCGGTGTCGTCGCCCAACGCCTGCGTCGGCAGGCCCAGGTCGTAGAGGGTGTCGATGCTGGAACCGGTCATCCCTGTTGTTCCTGTGTCGAGATGGCTGAAACCATCCCCGTCGGTCGCCGAATCGAAGCTGTCATCGTCCCGGCTGGTATCAGCCTGCCGGAGGTCGGGTCCCGGTTTGATCGCCGGACGCCGGTCCATCGGTGCCACTCCCCTCGACCCACCGCGTTGTGGGTCACTCTGCCGCCCAGCCTAGGCCCTGCCGCTCTGCCCCTTCGTCGGCGGACCGCCGGCCGGACGTCCGGATCGGGACTCTGTCCTTTCACCCGTTGCGGGTCCGTGGTCGGCCGGTCCCGGAGTACCCGGGCTGGCGATGTTCATCACACGGCCACGAGCCGCTCTTTGCCCGGTCGAGGGCCCTGGCGGGACGGTGGGGAACGGTCCGCCGTACTAGCGTGCAGGTCAGTCACGTACCGGAGGGACTGGTTCATGCCCGTGTCGTACCCCGTCCGCCGTCTTTTGTCCCCTCGCCGCCCGGTTCTCGCGGCGCTGGCCGCCGCCGCGCTCGCGGCGGCGGCGTTGACCGGGTGCTCGGGCGAGGACGGGCCGGAGAGCAGCGTCGACGCCTTCCTGAAGGGCTGGCGTTCGGGCGACCTCCAGGCGGTCGGCTTCGTCGACCCGATCGGTGCCAGGATCCCGGCCACCGAGGTGGCGAAGCAGATCAAGGCGCTCTCCGGCGAACTGGCCGCCACCCCGCCGGAGCTCACGCGGGCCGGCGAGGCGAAGGTCACAGCCGACACGGCGACCGCACGGATCCAGGTCACCTGGACCCTCCCCGGCCAGACCCGCTGGTCCTACCAGAGCCCGGTACGCCTCAAGCACGGCAGCGACGACCAGTGGCAGGTGATCTGGGAACCGGCGATCGTCCAGGAGAAGCTGGAGAAGGGTGACCGGCTGGCGCTGCGCCGCGACGCCGCAACCCGGGCCGGCATCCTCGACGCCGCCGGCAGCCCGATCGTCACGCCCCGGCCGGTGGTCCGGGTGGGCGTGCAGCCCAGTGAGGTCACCGACGTGAAGGCGCTGGTGCGGCAGCTCGACGCCGGCTTCAAGGCGATCCGCCCCGCGCTCACCCCGCCGGTCGACCTCGCCGACCTGCCCAAGCGCATGGCCGACGCCGACCCGGACGCGTTCGTCGAGGTGGTGACGCTGCGCGACGAGGCGTACCGGCAGATCAAATCCCGGATCTACGACCTGCCCGGGACAAAGTTCCGGGCCGACAAGCTCGACCTGGCGCCGACCCGGGAGTTCGCCCGGGCACTGCTCGGCTCGGTCGACCCGGCCCAGGCCGACGACCTCCAGGCCCACCCCGACAAGTACGTCCGGGGTGACCTGGTCGGCCACGGCGGCCTCCAGGGCCGGTACGACGACCGGCTGCGCGGCGTCCCCGGTCTGACCGTGGTCACCGAACGCCGCGCGCCCGACGGCAGCACCGGCCCCACCGACGCGGAGCTCTTCCGCGCCGAGCCGAAGCCCGGCCAGCCGCTGAAGACCACCCTGGAGGTCGCCACCCAGAACGCCGCCGACGCGGCGCTGCGCGGCGGGGACCGGCGGTCGGCCCTGGTGGCCGTACGGATCAGCGACGGCGCGGTGCTGGCCGCCGCGAACGGCCCCGGGCCGGCCGGCGAGAACCTCGCCTTCACCGCCCAGGTGCCGCCCGGCTCCACGTTCAAGATGGTCAGCGCCCTCGCCCTGTTGGACAAGGGCGCGGTCACCCCGGAAACGACGGTGGACTGTCCGAAGACGTTGGTGGTGGACGGCCGCACGTTCAAGAACTCCGACGACTTCGAGCTGGGGTCGGTCCCGTTCACCACCGACTTCGCCAAGTCCTGCAACACCGCGTTCGCCTCGCTCGCGCCGCAGCTCGGGGCGGACGGGCTGGCCGCCGCCGGCCGTACGCTCGGCATCGAGGAAACGTGGGACCTCGGCGCCGACGTCTTCACCGGCAAGGTCTCGGCCAACGGCTCGGCCACCGAGCAGGCCGCCGCCGCGATCGGTCAGGGCACCACCGTGGTCAGCCCGCTCGCCATGGCCGGCGCCACGGCCGCCGTGGCCCGGGGCCACTGGGAGCAGCCGAAGCTGGTGCTCGACCCGGCGCCGGCCGAGCCCGCCCCGGCCGGCCCGACGCTGAAGGCCGGGGCCGTTGCCGCGCTGAAGACGATGATGCGCGCGGTGGTCACCAGCGGCACCGCCAGCGCCCTGAAGGACGTCCCGGGCAAGCCGGTGTACGGCAAGACCGGCACCGCCGAGTACGACAACAACCCGGCGCACACGCACGCCTGGTTCGTCGGCTGGCAGGGCGACATCGCGTTCGCGGTCTTCGTCGAGCAGGGCGGGTCGAGCACCGCCAGCGCGGTTCCGATCAGCGAGCGGTTCCTGCGCGCCCTCGCCTGAGTCGACCCGGATCGTCTAGCGCCGCCGGCCGGCGATGCGGCCTGCCCGGTCTCTGCCGCTCGCTCCACCACCGGCGAAATCACGCTCGATCCCGGAGCGGGGTGCCGGGTCAGGCGATGTCGGCACCGGAGCGGCGCGAGCCGGCGTCGTCGGCCGCCCCGTTGTCAGCCACCCGCCGCAGCGACCCCGGACCGGCGTCGCCGGTCGACCCGTCCTCGGCCACCCGGCGCAGCCGCCCCGGACCCGCCTCGTCGACCGGCCCGTCCTCGACCGCCGGCGCCCGCCGCAGGCCCGGCCCGAAAGGGTCGGCACTCTCGGGCCCCGGACGGTTCGCCTCCCGGCCGGCCGGCTCGGGGTCGTCGGCAGGGTCGTCCGGAGTCGCGGCCGGGTCGACGGGCTCCACGGCGACCGCGGGGGCCGGCGGGGGCAGGACGGGACGCTCCGCCGGGCGGCCGTTGCCCGGTCGGGGCGACGGCGCCACCGGGCCGGGCGGCAGCAGCCGGGGCGGCACCGCGCTCGGCGCGGAGACCGGGGCGAGCCCGGCCACCACGGTGTTGACGATCTCGGCGGCGTACGACCCGTCGGGGTCGTAGTCGGGGTCGAAGACGGTCAGCTCGACGCCCAGGCAGTGCGGGGTGTCGACCAGGCCGGCGAGCAGGATCTCCAGCTCGGCGAAGGCGATCCCACCCGGGTCGGGCGCGTCCACGGCGGGCATCACCGCCGGGTCGAGCACGTCGACGTCGATGTGCACCCAGTAGCCGGCGCAGTCCGCCAACTGCTCGTGCGCCCACTGGGCGGTCCGGGCCGCCCCTTCGGCACGCAGCGCCGGTACCGGCCGGGTGGTGATGCCGGCGGCCTGGAGATCGAGCCGGTACTCGTCCTGCGCGCGGATGCCGAGCACCACCACGTCGATGTCGCGGAAGTAGGGGCGTCGCCCCTCGATGGCGGCCAGGTCGGCCTGGCCCCGGCCGGTGACCAGGGCGAGGTCCTCCCCCGCCGCCGCGCCCACGTACGAGGCGTTGCCGGGGTGGCGGAAGTCGGAGTGGCCGTCGACGAAGACCAGCCCGATCCGGCCGCCCACCGCCTCGCCGAGCCGGTGCATGGCCAGCGCCGAACCGAGCAGCACCGAGCAGTCCCCGCCGAGCACCAGCGGGAACTCGCCCCGGTCGATGATCGCGCCGATCCGGTCGGCCAGCGCCACCGAGTACGCCGAGATCTCCCGGGCGTGGCAGACGCCGTCGCCGGGGCGCCAGTCCCCG
The DNA here is from genome assembly GCF_047200535.1 of Micromonospora mangrovicola. Taxonomy (NCBI): domain Bacteria; kingdom Bacillati; phylum Actinomycetota; class Actinomycetes; order Micromonosporales; family Micromonosporaceae; genus Micromonospora; species Micromonospora mangrovicola. The sequence goes on from NZ_JBJZOG010000075.1 coordinate 8,687, forward strand.
GGGTCGTACCGGGGCGGGGTGAGACAGCCGGCGTCGCGGGCCCGCAGCCGGGCGAGCAGCCCGTGGTCACGCAACGCGCCGGGCGCCTTGGCGCAGCCCGGAACCGACGTCGACGTGGGTGGGCGCAGGCCGAGGTTGGTCGGCGCGTCGAGGACGGCGATCCGGCGCATCATGGGCTCCCGTCCTCGATGGTCGGGCGGGCCGGCCGGTACGCCGGCCCGCGCTGGCGTGCTGCGAACTCAGAACAGGGCGCTGGCCAGGGCCCGCCGGGCCGACGCCACGGCCGGGTCGTCCGGTCCCGCGATGGTGAACAGCGAGACGAGGTGCTGGCGTACCTTCTCCCGGTCGTCGCCGGCGGTCCGCCGGACCAGGCCGACCAGCCGGGCGTACGCCTGCTCGGCCAGGCCGCTGAGCACCTCGATGTCGGCGGCGAGGAGCTGGGCCTCGACGTCGTCGGGGGCCTGGTCGGCGGCGGCGAGTGCGGCCCGAGGGTCGGCGCCGGCCACCCGGCGGGCGACCCCGACCTGGGCCAGGCCGGCCTCGGCCGCGGCGTCCGACGGGGTCTCGGCGAGGATCTTCTTGTACGCCATCTCGGCGGCGTCGAGGTCGCCGGACATCAGCGCGTCGTCGGCCTCGGCGAGCCGCGGGTCCTCGGGCTCGGCGACGGACACGCCGCCGGCCTTGAGCACGGCCTGGATCCACTGCCGGAGCTGGGCCTCGGGAACCACTCCGGAGAAGGCGTCGATCGGCTGCCCGCCGACCACCGCGTAGACCATCGGGATGCCCTGGACCCGGAACATCTGGGCGAGCCGCGGGTTGGCGTCCACGTCGATCCGGGCGAGCACCCAGGCGCCGCCGCCCTCGGCGGCCAGCCGCTCCAGCACCGGCGAGAGCTGCTTGCAGGGTTCGCACCATTCGGCCCAGAAGTCGACGACCACCGGGGTGGTCAGCGACCGCTCCAGCACCTCGGACTGGAACGTCGCCTCGGTCACGTCGATCACGGCCACGCCCCCGGCTGCTGCGGGGCCGCCGGGGACGCCGGCGGGCGGGCCGGCCGGGGCCGGGGTGGTGGGACGGGAGGGTTCAGGGGTGCCGCGCAGCGCGCTGAGGTCGACCGCGCCGCGGGTGAAGATCGACGAGGTGATCCGTGGGTCGCTCATGGTTACCTAGTCTCGCACGTGTCCCGCTGAACTCAGATCAACCGCGACGGCGACAGTTGTGACTCTCACGCCTGGTCGGTGCCGGTGCCGGGAGGCCCGGCACCGGCGCGACGGCCCGGCACCGGCGCGAGCCGGCACCGACCCGGCTCAGAAGCGGGCGGGCTCGCGGTAGACGCCCCACTCGGTGCGGAGGGCGTCGCAGATCTCGCCCAGGGTGGCCTCGGCACGGACCGCGTCCAGCATCGCCGGGATCATGTTCTCCCCGGTCCGGCTGACCTCGACCATGCGCTGCACGGCGGCCTTGACCGCGGCGTCGTCGCGGCCGGCCTTGCGGTCGGCCAGCATTCGGCGCTGCTCCAGCTCGACCTCGTGCGAGATGCGCAGGATCTCCAGGTCCTTGGCGACCGTGCCGGTGTGGCAGTTGACCCCGACGATCTTCTTCTCGCCCTTCTCCAGCGCCTGCTGGTAGGCGAAGGCCGATTCGGCGATGTGGCCGGTGAACCAGCCGTCCTCGATGCCGCGCAGGATGCCCGAGGTCATCGGGCCGATCTTGTGCGGGCCGTCGCCGCCGAGCTGCCTGATCCGGGCGAAGATCTCCTCCGCCTCGGCCTCGATCCGGTCGGTGAGCGCCTCGACGTACCAGGCGCCGCCGAGCGGGTCGGCCACGTTGGTGACCCCGGTCTCCTCCATCAGCACCTGCTGGGTGCGCAGGGCGATCTCGGCCGACTCGTCGGTGGGCAGCGCGAGGGTCTCGTCGAGGGCGTTGGTGTGCAGCGAGTTGGTGCCGCCGAGCACCGCCGCGAGGGCCTCCACGGCGGTGCGGACCACGTTGTTGACCGGCTGCTGGGCGGTCAGCGACACCCCGGCGGTCTGCGTGTGGAACTTCAGCCAGAGGGCCTTCTCGCTGGTCGCGCCGTACACGTCGCGCAGCCAGCGGGCCCAGATCCGGCGGGCGGCGCGGAACTTGGCGATCTCCTCGAAAAAGTCCACGTGGGAGTCGAAGAAGAAGCTCAGGCCCGGGGCGAAGACGTTGACGTCCAGGCCGCGGGAGAGCCCCAGCTCGACGTAGCCGAAACCGTCGGCGAGGGTGTACGCCAGCTCCTGCGCGGCCGTCGCGCCGGCCTCCCGGATGTGGTAGCCGGAGACCGACAGCGGCTTGTACTTCGGGATCTCCCGGGCGCAGTACTCCATCAGGTCGCCGATCAGGCGCAGGTGCGGCTCCGGGTCGAAGAGCCACTCCTTCTGCGCGATGTACTCCTTGAAGATGTCCGTCTGGAGCGTGCCGTCCAGCTTGGACAGGTCGGCGCCCTGCCGCTCGGCGGCGATCAGGTACATGCAGAACACCGGCACGGCGGGGCCGGAGATCGTCATCGACGTGGTCACGCCGGCCAGGTCGATGCCGCCGAAGAGCACCTCCATGTCGGCGGCCGAGTCGATGGCCACGCCGCAGTGACCGACCTCGCCGAGCGACTGCGGGTCGTCGGAGTCACGCCCCATCAGGGTCGGCATGTCGAAGGCGACGGAGAGCCCGCCGCCACCGGCCCCGAGGATCATCTTGTAGCGCTCGTTGGTCTGCTGGGCGTTGCCGAACCCGGCGAACTGCCGGATGGTCCAGGTCCGCCCGCGGTAGCCGGTCGGGTAGAGCCCGCGGGTGTACGGGAACTCGCCCGGCCAGCCGATCCGGTCGAAGCCCGGGTAGGCCACCCCCTCCGGAGGGCCGTAGACCGGGTCGACGGCCATGCCGGAGAGCGTGGTGAAGTCCGCGTCCCGCTTGCGGGCGGCGTCGTAGCGGGCCTGCCAGCGGGCCCGACCGGCGGCGATCTCGTCGGCGTCCATGCGCGGAGCTCCTCCTCGAGTCCTCGACTGAAGACCGAGTGTAGAACGCCCGCCTGAACGATCGCTAAGGCACTTCGTACCGACCGGTAACCTGGCTCAGGTCGAGGGGACCACCGGCCCGCCCAGCGCCACGTCGTCGACCCGGATGTTGATCTCGTCGACCCGCAGCCCGTACGCCTCGACCGCCGAGGTCACCGCCGAGCGGACCGCGTCGGTCACCTCGGGCACCGGCCGGCCGCCATCGATCACGATGACCAGGTTGATCACCGCCGCGCCGTTGGTGACGTGGGCCGAGCAGCCGCGCCGGGCGTCGCCCACCTGGTCCAGCCCGACCCGGTCCAGCACCGCGTTGAAGAAGCGGGCCACGTCGCCGCCGAGCTCGGACACGCCGGGCACCGACTTCGCGGCGGCCACCGCGATCTTCTCCACCACCTCGTCGGAGACGTGCGTCGCACCGCCCGCCACCGCGTCCGGCAGCACCGACAGCTCCTGGGTCGCCTCGTCAGCCATGCTCTCCCCACCGATACGTCGCACCGCCTCACGGATCCGTGAGGCGGTGCGAGCGTACTAGCCGGAGGGGGTCCGGAGTGGACGGGTCAGGTGCCGAGCTGGTCCAGCAGTTCGGCGGCGGCCGTGTAGGGGTCGATCGCCCCCTCGGCCACCTTCGCGGCAAGGGTCGGCAGCTGCGTACCGTCGCGCAGCGAGCCGATCCGGTCCCGGAGGGCGCCCAGCGCGATCGCCTCGATCTCGGCGGCGGCCCGCGCCTCCCGGCGACGGCGCAGCTCGCCGTGCCGGTCCAGCCAGTCCCGGTGCTTGTCGATCGCGGTGGCGATGTCGTCGATCCCCTCACCGCGCGCGGCGATGGCCCGCACCACCTGCGGCCGCCACTCCCCGGGCCCACGCTCGCCCAGCGCGATCATGCCCTGGATGTCGCGGACGGTGGCGTCGGCACCGTCCCGGTCGGCCTTGTTGACCACGAACACGTCGGCGATCTCCAGGATGCCGGCCTTGACCGCCTGGATGGCGTCGCCCATGCCCGGGGCGAGCAGCACCAGCGTGGTGTCGGCCAGCGAGGCCACCTCGACCTCGGCCTGCCCGACGCCGACGGTCTCCACCAGCACCACGTCGCAGCCGGCGCCCTCCAGCACCCGCACCGCCTGCGGCGTCGCCGCGGAGAGCCCGCCGAGGTGACCGCGGCTGGACATCGACCGGATGTAGACGCCGGGGTCGGTGGCGTGGTCCTGCATGCGGACCCGGTCGCCGAGGATCGCCCCGCCGGTGAACGGGCTGGACGGGTCGATGGCCAGCACCCCGACCCGGTGGCCGCGCGCCCGCAGCGCCCGGACCAGCTCGTTGGTGGTGGTCGACTTGCCCACCCCGGGCGAACCGGTCAGTCCGACCACCTGGGCGTGCCCGGCGTACGGCGCGAGGGCCGCCGCGACCTGCGGCAGCACCTCGTCGCCGGACTCGACCAGGGTGATCAGCCGGGCCACCGCGCGAGGGTCACCCGCGCGGGCCCGCTCCACCAGCATCGGTACGTCCCGGCTGCGGCGCACCGATCCGGTGGCCACGACCGGGGCGTTCTCGACCGTCACTGCGTCACCTTCGTTCACGACTGCGGGGCTCGCGGCCCCGGCTCACTCCTCGCGCCCACCCGCAGGTCAGCTCTCGCCGCCGGCCGGGACGTGAATGATCAGGGCGTCGCCCTGGCCGCCGCCACCGCAGAGCGCGGCGGCGCCGGTGCCGCCACCCCGCCGCTTGAGCTCCAGCGCCAGGGTGAGCACCAGCCGGGCGCCGGACATGCCGATCGGGTGGCCGAGCGCGATGGCGCCGCCGTTGACGTTCACCTTGTCCGCGCTGACGCCCAGGTCACGGGTGGACTTGATGCCGACCGCGGCGAACGCCTCGTTGATCTCGATGAGATCGAGGTCGGCGACGCCGAGGCCGGCCTTCTTCAGGGCGTGGTTGATGGCGTTGGACGGCTGCGAGTGCAGGGAGTTGTCCGGGCCGGCCACGTTGCCGTGCGCGCCGATCTCGGCCAGCCAGGTCAGCCCCAGCTCCTTGGCCTTGGCCTTGCTCATCACGACCACGGCGGCGGCGCCGTCGGAGATCGGCGAGGAGCTGCCGGCGGTGATGGTGCCGTCCTTGGTGAAGGCCGGGCGGAGCTTGGCCAGCGACTCGGCGGTGGTGTCCGGGCGGATGCCCTCGTCCTCGCTGATCACCAGCGGGTCACCCTTGCGCTGCGGGATGATCACCGGAGTGATCTCGTCGGCGAAGTGCCCGTTCTTCTGCGCGGCGGCGGCCCGCTGGTGGCTGGCCGCGGCGAAGGCGTCCTGCTCCTCGCGGGTGATGCCGTGCTTCGCCCCGTGCCGCTCGGTCGACTCGCCCATCGAGCAGCAGTCCCAGGCGTCGGTGAGGCCGTCCAGGGCCATGTGGTCCTTGATCGTGACGTCGCCGTACTTGTAACCGGAGCGCTGGCCGAGCATCAGGTGCGGGGCGTTGGTCATGGACTCCATGCCGCCGGCCACCACGATGTCGAACTCGCCGGCCCGGATCAGCTGGTCGGCCAGGGCGATCGCGTCCAGGCCGGAGAGGCACACCTTGTTGATGGTGAGCGCCGGGGTGGACATCGGGATGCCCGCCTCGACGGCCGCCTGGCGGGCCGGGATCTGGCCCGCGCCGGCCTGGAGCACCTGCCCCATGATCACGTACTGGACCTGGTCCGGGGTCACGCCGGCGCGCTCGAGCGCCGCCTTGATCGCGACGCCGCCGAGCTTCGTCGCCGGAAGGTCCTTGAGGTTGCCCAGCAGGCGCCCCATCGGGGTCCGCGCGCCGCTGACGATCACCGAAGCCATGCCTGCCTCCGAGGGGGGGTGCCGACCTGTACGCCTTAACGATTGTTCGGTCAGACTAACGCCATGGCTGAGAACTCCCCCGTCGAGCCCGCTGCCGACTACGTCACAGACATCGGTCTGCGCCGCATCGACCACGTCGGGGTCGCCGTGGCCGACCTGGACGCCGCGATCGACTTCTACCGGCGCACCTTCGGGATGCGCTGCGTGCACATCGAGACCAACGAGGAACAGGGCGTGCGCGAGGCGATGCTGGCGGTCGGCCCGACCACCGAGGGCGGCTGCGTGCAGCTGCTCGCCCCGCTCTCGCCCACCTCGACGATCGCGAAGTTCCTGGACCGCAACGGACCAGGGGTGCAGCAGGTGGCGTACACGGTGGCGGACATCGACGCGGCCTGCGCCGCGCTGCGCGAGCGCGGGGTCCGGCTGCTCTACGAGTCCCCGAAGCGCGGCACGGCCGACTCGCGGATCAACTTCGTGCACCCGAAGGACGCCGGCGGGGTGCTGGTCGAGCTGGTCGAGCCGGCCGCGGGCGGCCACTGAGCTGCGCCGCCCCGCCCGTTCGTCAGGGGCGGGGCGGCCTCCCACCAGGCAGGAACGAGCGCGCCGTTGCGCGGTTCCTCGTTCCCACGGACAGCTCCACGCATCGGTCGATGCAGTTTTTCACACAGGACTTCCGGCCCTAGCTACCGTTCAGTAACATCCGGCCCCACAGGAGCGCGACCGGTGCCGGATGTGTCGATTGCCGACATGGCGGTCCCGTCGCACCGGCGCCGACGATGGCAGCACCCCTGCCCGCCCGGTGCGGGTGCGCAACGAACGGGAGGTCACCGTGCAGGACATCCTCGAAGCGATCATGGCGGCGGAGGGCTCCGCGCAGCCGGAGCGGGAACTCGCCGGCCTCGCCGGCCTACCGGTACCGGAGACCTACCGGGGTGTGGTGGTCCGCGCCGAGGACACCCGGATGTTCGACGGCATGGCCACCCGGGACAAGGACCCGCGCAAGGCGCTGCACGTCCAGGAGGTGCCCACCCCGGAGCTCGGCCCGGGTGAGGCGCTGGTCGCGGTGATGGCCAGCGCGATCAACTACAACACCGTCTGGACCAGCATCTTCGAGCCGCTGCCCACCTTCAAGTTCCTCCAGCGGTACGGCCGGCTCTCCGAGCTGACCCGCCGGCACGACCTGCCGTACCACGTGGTCGGGTCGGACGCGGCCGGCGTGGTGCTGCGGACCGGCCCCGGGGTGACCCGGTGGAAGGCCGGCGACGAGGTGGTGGCGCACTGCCTCTCGGTCGAGCTGGAGGACTCCGCCGGCCACGACGACACGATGCTCGACCCGCAACAGCGGATCTGGGGCTTCGAGACCAACTTCGGCGGCCTGGCCGAGCTGGCCGTGGTCAAGGCCAACCAGCTCATGCCCAAGCCCCGCCACCTGAGCTGGGAGGAGGCGGCCAGCCCGGGGCTGGTCAACTCCACCGCGTACCGGCAGCTCGTCTCGCACCACGGGGCGAACATGAAGCAGGGCGACGTGGTGCTGATCTGGGGCGCCTCCGGCGGCCTGGGCGGCTACGCCACCCAGATGGCCCTCAACGGCGGGGCGATCCCGGTCTGCGTGGTCTCCTCGCCGGAAAAGGCCGAGCTGTGCCGGAAGATGGGCGCCGAGCTGGTCATCGACCGCACCGCCGAGGGCTTCCGGTTCTGGAAGGACGAGCAGACCCAGGACCAGGACGAGTGGCGCCGCTTCGGCGAGCGGATCCGGGAGCTGACCGGCGGCGAGGACCCGGACATCGTCTTCGAGCACCCGGGCCGGGAGACCTTCGGCGCCAGCGTCTACGTCGCCAAGAAGGGTGGCACCATCGTCACCTGCGCCTCCACCAGCGGCTACCTGCACCAGTACGACAACCGCTACCTCTGGATGCACCTCAAGCGGATCATCGGCAGCCACTTCGCCAACTACCACGAGGCGTGGCAGGCCAACCGGCTGGTGGCGCTGGGCAAGGTGCACCCCACCGTGTCCAAGTGCTACCCGCTGGAGCAGACCGGCCAGGCCGCCTACGAGGTGCACCGCAACGCGCACCAGGGCAAGGTCGGGGTGCGCTGCCTCGCGCCGTCCGACGGCCTCGGCGTCCGGGACGCCGAGCTGCGGGCCCGCCACGAAACCGCGATCAACCGGTTCCGCGGCCACTGAGCCGTACGGGTGATCTCGACACGGCCAAAGCGCGGAGGAGGCATTGCCTTTCCATCGCACCGGACGCCATTCGATTGACGACCGACAAAGGGCCGCGGGCGCACCCCCCGCGGCCCTTTTCGTGCTCACCTTGCGTGACGCCCGGCGCGCCCGGGACCTGCCAAGATCGCCGTTTGGTCCGGTCCTGCCCGGCCCGGTCAGTTGACCATGTAATGAGGACACGAAAGGTACGGACCGCTCTTGCGAAGCACCCTGGGGAGTCTGCGAGTATGTCCCAATGCCCCAGCAGCAGTCCTCCCCTCTTGCGTTCTTCGATAACGCGAACTCGCAGCCCGATTTCACCGTTGGCCTGCGCGGATACAACACCGGTCAGGTCGACGACTTCATCGGCCGGCTGACCGCCGCGCTGACCCAGTCCGAGCAGGCCCGCGCCGAGGCCGAGCAGCGGATGAACGACGCGCAGCGTCGGCTCCGCCAGGCCGAGCAGCGCCAGGGCACGCTGGAGCAGAAGCTCGCGGACACCAACAAGCAGCTCGAGGAGAACAGCCGGCCCACCCTCTCCGGCCTCGGCACCCGCGTCGAGCAGATCCTCCGGCTGGCCGAGGAGCAGGCCAACGACCACCGCAACGAGGCCAAGCGGGAGTCGGAGGGCATCCTCTCCGCCGCCCGGCTCGAAGCGCGGGAGATCACCGACAAGGCCCGCGCCGAGGCCGCCGCCATGAAGGCCACGGCCGAGCGGGAGGCCGGCAGCGTCCGTACCGCCGCCGAGCGCGAGGCCGCCGAGGTCCGGGTGCAGGCCCGCCGCGAGGCCGACACCCTGCGCGCCGACGCCGAGCGGGAGACCAAGCAGCTGCGTACGGTCACCGCGCACGAGGTGGCCGAGCTGAAGTCCACCGTCGAGCGTGAGGTCGCCACCCTGCGGGCCACCGCCGAGCGGGAGATCACCCAGCAGCGGGCGAAGGCCGCCCGGGAGGCCGAGGAGAAGCGGGCCGAGGCGACCAAGCTGCTCACCGACGCCCGCGACAAGCGGGACAAGGACCTCCAGGCGCTGGAGCTCCAGCTCGCCGAGCGGCGGGAGAAGGCCGAGCGCGAGGAGTCGGAGCGGCACGCCGCCCAGGTCGCGCAGACCCAGAAGCTGGTCAGCGAGGCCGAGCAGCGGGCCCGGGCCGCCCAGGACCGGGCCAAGGAGATCGAGCAGCGGGCCGAGGCCCGCCGGGTCGAGTCCGAGCGCACCGCCACCGAGACGGTGGAGAAGGCCAGGGCGCTGGCCGACAAGACGCTGAACGAGGCGAAGGCCGAGGCGCAGCGCCTGCTCAGCGAGGCCCGCACCGAGGCCGAGCTGACCACCCAGGCGGCCCGCCGCGAGGTCGAGGACCTGACCCGGCAGAAGGACGCCGTCACCTCCCAGCTCGGTCAGATGCTCTCCGGTCTCGCCGGCATCGTGCCGGGCGTGCCGCAGCAGGGGGCCAAGTCCGAGGCGGCGGCCAAGGCCGACGGCTCCGACCAGAAGGTCACGGCCGAGTCGGCCAGCTGAACACCACCCGCAGCGGGGCACAGCCACGGCGCGGGGTGGCACCGGGTGACCGGTGCCGCCCCGCGCCGTCATGCTTTCCGACCCGTTTCGCCACCTCGGTGAAGTAGGTCCCAACAGGGGCGTCCGTATCGCCCCAGCAGAGCCGGATGCGTGTGAGGATGGGGGCATGTCGCACGGCGAGGAACTGTTCGCGCTCGGCGGGGATGTGACCACGGAGCCCAGCTTCGAGTCCGCGCTGCGGGGTTACGACAAACGACAGGTCGACCGGTACGTGGCTCGGGCCGAGCACGAGATCGCGGCGCTGACGGGCGAGCGGGAGCAGGCGTACACCCAGATCCACAAGCTGGCCGGCCAGGTGGAGGTGCTGCAACGCGACCTCGCCCAGGTGCGGAAGCAGGTGGGCGTGGTCGACCGGGCCTCGTTCCGGCACCTCGGCCCCCGGGTCGAGCAGATCCTCACCATGGCCGAGGAGCAGGCGGACGACATCCTCGCCGGCGCCAACGAGGAGATCGAGGCCCGCCGAGCCGCCGCCGAGCACATCATCGAGGAGGCCCGGGAGCAGGCCGCCCAGGCGCTGAAGGACTTCGAGATCGCCCTCGCCGCCCGACGGGCCGAGGAGGAGCGGCACACCGCCAGCCGCAAGGCCGAGGCGGAGGCCACCCTCAAGGCCGCCAGGGACGAGGCCGAGAAGCTGCGGAAGACCGCCCAGGACGCCCTGGCCACGGCGCAGCAGGAGGCGACCCAGCTCCGGGACACCGCCAAGGAGATCCACACCCGGGCCCAGCAGGAGGCCACCCGGCTGCGCGAGACGGCCAAGGAGGCCCTGGCCAAGGCCCAGCAGGAGGCGACCCAGCTCCGCGAGGCGGCCAAGGAGGTGCACGGCAAGGCGCAGCAGGAGGCGAAGCGACTCACCGAGTCCGCGGCGGAGGCCAGCCGCGCCACCCATGCCAAGGCGCTCGCCGAGGCCAAGAAGATCGTCGACGACGCGGAGGAGGCGGCGAAGGCCACCCGGGGCCGGGCCCGGACCGAGGCCAACCGGCTCACCAGCGAGGCCGTCGAGGCCGGCAAGCGCAACCGCGCCGAGGTCGAGGCGTACGTGCAGCGGATGCGCAGCGAGACCGAGGCGTACGTCCAGCAGTCCCGGGCGCAGACGCAGCAGGAGTTGGGTACCTGGCGGGCCGGGGTGGAGCAGGAGGTCAACGCCCGGCGGGAGGCGGCCGACAAGGAGCTGGCCCAGCGCCGCGCCGCCGCCGAGCAGGAGTACGCCAAGCGCCGCGACGACCTCGACAAGCAGCACAAGAAGCGGCACGACGAGCTGGAGAAGACCTACGCCGCCCGGCACCAGGAGATCGAGCAGGGGGCCGCCACGGTCCGCCAGGCGGCCGAGCAGGACGCGCTGGCCATGCGCCGACGGGCCGAGGAGGAGGCCACCACGCTGCTGAAGCGCACCGAGACGGACGCCGCCGAGAAGCGCCGCAAGGCCGACGAGCACGTCGCCGCGTCCCGGCGCCAGTTCGAGGAGTACGCGGCCACCACCCAGCAGCACCTGGCCACCACGCAGCAACACCTGGCCGCCACCCAGCAGGAGGTGGCCGCCGGCCGGCAGCAGCTCGCCCAGGTGATGCTGGAGATCGCGCAGGCCCAGCAGGAGCTGGCCGACCTGCGCACCGAGACCTGGAAGTCGCGGCAGGAGTCGGACGACCTCCAGCGCCGGCTCGCCGAGCTGCGGATCGCCGGCACGGCGGCGGGGCTCGCGGCCACCCCGGTCGACCCGGACGAGCTGGCCGTCGCGTCCGGCGGCGACACCGGCTCGACGGGCGGCCCGGACACGGCCACGACGGGCACGGGCGGACCGGCCGACGGCACGGACGCCGCGCCGGTGACCGCCCGGGGCACCGCGACCGTCTCCCCCAACGGCTCCGGACCGGCGACCCGGGAGCCGGCGGCGGCGACCGTCGAAGCCGAGGCGGAACCGGAGCCGGAGCCGGCCGTGGACGGCGGGAAGGCCCGTCCGGTCGCCGAGCCGGTCACCACCGTGGACGGGGGCACCGCCACCGCCGGGGTCGACGGCGAGCCGACCGTGGCCGCCGTGCCGGGCGAGGCCGGCCGGGGCGCCACCCCCACGAAGATCACCAGCACCGGGGAGAACGGCAAGCGCCCCACCAAGCCGACCACCGACGAGCGCAGCGCCAAGCCGAGCACGGTCACCGTCGACAAGGAGTGACCCGGGCCGGCCCGGTGCCGGATCGCCGACGCGGCCGGGGAGCCGTGCCGGGCGGGGCCGCGTACGGAGCTGGCACCGTGCTGCCACTGCGTCGTGTTGATGCCTCAGCGGCAGCACGCCCTCAGAACCTGCCCGGCCCACAGGAGTGGTGGACGGGCGGAAGCCGGCGGAGGGATGGCCGGGACCGGCGCGCACCGTCTAACCTCGCGGCAGGGAAGTCCCGAGGTGGGACCGATGCGGGAGGTCCGGTGTCACAGGAAGGGTCCGCCGGCGCCGGCCAGCACGCCGACGATTCGGTCGAGGCGCCGCGTCCTGAGCCCGACCCCACCGACGGCGCCGCCGAGCCGGGCCGACCCGTCGAGGAGCCGACCGAGCCGACCGAGTTCGAGCCGAGTGGACGGTTCGGCGTGCCGGGGAAGCCGCTGCGGCGCAGCAGTTTCCTGGTCGGCTTCACCGGGGCGCTCGGGGTGTTCCTGGCGTACGCGGTCTTCCTGGGCATCCGCAACTCCGCCGGCATCCTGGTGCTGGTGGTGATCGCGCTCTTCCTGGCGGTCGGGCTGCACCCGGCGGTGGTCCGGTTGCGGGGCTGGGGGCTGCCGCACGGGCTGGCGGTGGCGGTGGTGACGCTGACCGTGGTGCTGCTCATCGTCGGCGGCCTGCTGGCCCTGGTGCCTCCGGTGGTGACCCAGTCCGGGCAGTTCATCGAGCACCTTCCCGGCTACGTCGAGGAACTGCGCCGCAATCCCACCGTCAACGACCTCGTCGTCCGGTACGACGTGGTGCAACGGGTCCAGTCCGTCGCGAACGCCGACACCGTCGGCCGGGTCCTCGGCGGCGTGCTCGGCGGGGCGCAACTGATCTTCGGCACCATCTTCCGGGCGCTGACCATCCTCGTCCTGACGATCTACTTCCTGGCCTACTTCGATCGGCTGCGCGATCTCGGGTACGCGCTGGTGCCGCGCACGCGACGGCAGCGGGTCCGGCTGATCGGCGACGAGATCCTCACCCGGGTCGGCGCGTACATGGTGGGGGCGCTGGCCATCGCGGTGCTGGCCGGGGCGAGCACCTTCGTGTTCGCGCTCGCGATCGGCCTGCCGTACCCGTTCGCGCTGGCCGTGGTGGTCGCGGTGACCGACCTGATCCCGCAGATCGGGGCGACCCTCGGCGCGGTGGTGGTGACCCTGGTCGGCCTCGCCACCGACCTGCCGGTCGGGGTCGCCTGCCTGGTCTTCTTCGTGGTCTACCAGCAGGTGGAGAACTACCTCATCTACCCGAAGATCATGCGCCGCGCGGTCTCGGTCAACGAGGTGGCGGCGCTGCTCGCCGCGCTGCTCGGGGTGTCGCTGCTGGGCGTGGTCGGCGCGCTGCTCGCGATCCCGACGGTGGCCGCCGTCCAGCTGATCCTCCGCGAGGTGATCCTGCCCCGGCAGGAGTCCCGCTGAGCGTCGACCTGTACCAGGGCTGACCCCGGCAGCGGGTCAGCCCGCCTGACGCTGCTGCGGCCCGGGGACCGGCGTGTCGGCGAAGGCGGCCACCGTCCGGTCGGCGTACGCGCTGACGTCACCGGTCTCCATCGGGCCGTCCCAGGTGGTCGGCAGCGGCACCGGGACGGCCGGGTTGACCCGGCTGACGATCTCGTTGAGCACGGTCTCCGCGTCGCCGACCCAGAGGTGCTTGGCGCCGGACACCCCGACCACCTCGGCCTGCGGCACCGCCGCGAAGCGCCGCCGGGCCTCCTCCGGGCGCAGGTAGTCGTCGAACTCGGGCACCAGGGCGGTGAGCGGCTTGCCCGACTCGGCCCAGACGGCCAGATCCTCCGGCGCGGAGAAGCGCAGCGGCGGGGAGAGCAGGATCGCCCCGGCCACCGCCGGGTCACAGCCGTACTTGAGCGTCAGGTCGGTGCCGAACGACCAGCCGACCAGCCAGATGTTGGGCAGCTCGGCGAACTCGGCGTACTCGATGGCGGCGGCCACGTCGAAGCGCTCGCCGACGGCACCGTCGAAGGCCCCCTCGCTGGTGCCGCGGACGCTGCTGGTGCCCCGGGTGTTGAACCGGAGCACGGCCAGGTCGGCCAGGGCGGGCAGCCGCCAGGCCGCCTTGCGGAACACGTGGCTGTCCATCATCCCGCCGTGGGTGGGCAGCGGGTGCAGGCAGACCAGGGTGCCGGCCGGCTCCCGGTCCAGCGGGCGGGCCAGCTCACCGACCAACGTCAACCCGTCGGCGGTGTGCAGCTCGATGTCCTCCCGGTGGCCGGGCAGGATCGACGACGCACGGATCGGTGTGCTCACCGTCCCAGTCTCCCGCGCCGCCGGGCTCGCCGCCCGCCGGGGCGGAAACAGGGTGATCCAGATCGCTCAGCCGTACCGGGGGGCGCTCCGGCCGCGCTGGAGGTTCGGCCCGCGCCGGTCCCGGGCCCGCCAGCAGCCGGTGTGCCAGTGCCGCCGGTCGGTGAGGTCCCCCCGGTCGTCGGCCGGCCAGGCGACCAGGTGCGCCACCCCGGGGCGGATCTCCTGGTCGCAGCCGGGACAGCGGTACGTCTTGACCGACGCCCCGCCGGTGATCCCGCGCACCTGCCAGTCGCCGTCGCGCCACTGCTGGACGGTCGGCACGCCCTGGCGGGCCCGCTCGGAGTCCAGGTGGGCGGTCTCGTCCCGGCGGGGGCGGTTGCGACGGGGGCTCACGGTCACCAAGCGTACGGGCCACCGGCCGGACCGGCCCGGGTCGGGCGGCCCGGCCGGCGCCCGTCACGTCCAGGTCTGCGGATCGGTCAGATCCTTCGCCACCTGCGCCCCGGCCAGCACGCTCGTCGCGTCGGCCTCCGTGAAGTCCAGCTGGCTCTTGTGCGCGTGGTCGCCCCGAAACGGCCAGCCGAAGTCGGCGGTCAGGTGTGCTCTCGGAATGCCGAGCAGTTCGAGCTTCGTACCGTCCGGATAGACGTAGGCGGGACGGCCACCGACGGTTCGGTTGCTCTCGACGCGGTCGGCCACGATCTGCGCCCCGTACTGCAACCGCACCCACATGTTCGCCGACGGCTTCCGGTAGAGGGCGAGCTCGACGTTGAGACCGCCAGGGAAGGCGGTGGCGTCGACGGAGCAGGCGGCCACCCTCGCACCCTCGGGCAGCACACTCAGCCGCAGGGGCGAGTCGCACCGCCGTGCCTCACCCCAGCGGAGGGCGTCCACGGCCCTGGCCAGCACGCCGGGATCGGCGCTGCCGAGCATGCTCGCCCGGGCGTACAGGCCGGGGACGGGCTGCCAGGCCTTGACCAGACCGCCGGCTCCGTTGCGGAACGGCCGGACCACGCCGTCGAAGGTCACCGGGATCACGCTCTGCTCGGCGTGGACGCCATCGAGCAGAAGCTCGTCGACCTCCCGAGCGGAGCTGCTCACCTCAACCAGGACCGGCGGTCCTCCCCCGACACTCAACCGGATCGACTCGACCTGGTTCGAGCCGTGGACGGCCCAGCTCAGGTAGCGGGCCCGGCTGGTGTCCACGCCCAGGTGCAGCACCTGCGTGTCGGTGCCGACCAGGTCGGGGCGCTGGGCCGCACCCGGCACTCCGTCGGCTCGGGGCGGCACCGGCGCGGCGACGGTGGGCGTCGCCGCCACCCACGGCAGCCGCCCGGCCAGCCCGCCGAGGTCCGTGCTGGCCACCCCGACGAAGCCGAGCACCCCCACCAGAGTCAGGGCGGCGCCGGTGGCGGCCCGGCGACGCAGTTGCCGGCGCCGGCCCCGGGCCCGGGATGTCCGCAGCAGGCGGTAGGTGTCGGTCTCCCCCTCGGCGCGCTCCCGCAGCACCGAGGCGATCCGCTGGTCGAGGTCGGTCACGGCCGGCTCCCCTGGGTCGTCGGGAGGCCGCAGCGCTCCCGGAGGTGGGCGAGCGCCCGCATCGCGTGGGTGCGGACGGTGACCGGGGAGCAGCCCAGGATCTGGGCGATCGTGGCGTCGTCCAGGTCCTCGTAGTAGCGCAGCACCAGCACGGCACGCTGCCGGTCGGGCAGGGCGCGGATCATCCGCCACATCTCGTCGCGGTCGGCCGCCTCGCCGCCGAGGTCGCCGCGGTGGGCCCGCTCGGCGAAGGTGTCCACGGCCAGCTCCCGGCTGGACCGCCGCCGCCACCACGAGTTGTTGGCGTTGACCAGCATCCGGCGCACGTACACGTCGGGCCGGTCGGCCCGGGCGATCCTGCGCCAGTGCACGTACGCGCGGGCCAGCACGTCCTGGGTCAGGTCCTCGGCGCGGTGCTCGTCGCCGGTCAGCAGCCGGGCCAGCCGTAGCAGGGCCGGCCCGCGGCTGCCGACGTACTCCTCGAAGGTCACGCCCTCAAGACGCCGTCACCGGCGTCCGGTGTTGACCCGGGTCAGCGACTGGTGTGGTCGCGGAAGCCGCGGCCGCTCTTGCGGCCGAGGTAGCCGGCGGTGACCAGGTGCTCCAGCAGCGGCGCGGGGGCGAAGCCCGGCTCGCGCAGCTCCAGGTAGAGCTCCCGCTGGATGGCCAGCGACACGTCCAGCCCGACCACGTCCAGCAGCTCGAACGGGCCCATCGGGTAGCCGCAGCCGAGCTTCATCGCGTAGTCGATGTCGTCGGCGGTCGAGTAGCTGGCCTCCAGCATCTTCACCGCGTCGTTCAGGTACGGGAAGAGCAGCGCGTTGACGATGAAGCCGGACCGGTCGCCGCAGACCACGCCGGTCTTGCCCAGCGCCGCGCAGACCGCGCGGGCGGTCGCGGTGGTCTCCGCCGAGGTCCGGATGGTCTGCACGATCTCCACCAGCGGCATGATCGGGGCCGGGTTGAAGAAGTGCAGGCCGATCACGTCGGCCGGGCGCTGGGTGGCCATCGCCACGTCGATCACCGGCAGCGACGAGGTGGTGGTGGCGAGCACGACGCCCGGCTTGCAGATCTCGTCGAGGCTGGCGAAGAGGGCCTTCTTGACGCTCAGCTCCTCGACCACCGCCTCGACCACCAGGTCCACGTCGGCGAGGTGGTCCAGGGTGGCCGACCAGGTGACCCGGCCGAGCGCCGCGTCCCGGTCGGACTCGCTGAGCTTGCCCCGGACCACACCCTTGTTCAGCGAGGTCTTGACGGCCTCGCACACCTTGGCGGACTTCTCCGCGCCCCGGGTCACCGAGACGACCTCGTACCCGGCCTTGGCGAAGACCTCGATGATGCCGGTGGCCATGGTCCCGGAACCGACCACGCCAACCTTGGCGATCGCCCGGGCGCCGTCGGCGAGCGCGCCGCCCGCGGTCACCGGCGTCTGCTCGTCGGGTACGACCACCGGCGAGCCCGGCCGCTCGTAGGTGTAGAAGCCACGGCCGGACTTCCGGCCGAGCAGCCCGGCGGTGACCATCTGCTTGATCAGCGGCACCGGGGCGTGCCGGCGGTCCCGGCCGCCGCGCCGGTACATGGTGTCCAGGATCTCGTACGCGGTGTCCAGGCCGATCAGGTCCATCAGCGCCAGCGGGCCCATCGGCAGCCCGCAGCCCAGCTTCATGGCGGCGTCGATGTCCTCGCGGGTGGCGTACCGCGCCTCGAACATGCTCACCGCGTGGTTCAGGTAGCCGAAGAGCAGCGCGTTGGCGATGAAGCCGGCCCGGTCGCTGATGGTCACGTCGACCTTGCCGAGCCGGTCGCAGAGCGCCTCCACGTCGGCCACCACGTCGGCGGAGGTGACCACGGTGCGGACCACCTCGACCAGCTTCATCACCGGGGCCGGGTTGAAGAAGTGGATGCCGATGACCTGGTTGGGCCGGCTGGTGGCGACCGAGATCTCGGTGACGCTCAGCGACGAGGTGTTGGTGGCGAGGATGGCCTCGGGCTTGCAGACCCGGTCCAGCTCGGCGAAGATCCGCTGCTTCAGGTCCAGGTGCTCGGGGACCGCCTCGATGACCAGGTCCACCGAGTGCAGCGCGCCCAGCCCGACCTGGAAGTCGACCCGGCCCAGCAGGGCGTCCCGGTCGGCCTCGGCGAGCTTGCCCTTGGCCACCGCCCGGTCGGTCGAGCCGGCGAGGGTGGCCCGGCCGCGATCGAGGGCGGCCTCGGAGATCTCCACGGCCACCACGTCGATGCCGTTACGGGCGAAGACCTCGACGATGCCGGCACCCATGGTGCCCAGACCCACCACACCGACACTGGTGAACTCGCGCGCCACGACCGGCCTCCCCTTGGTTGACTCCGCCGTTGCCGACATGAACGGCCGCTAAGGTTATGCGCCGGAGTCTGCCACGTGACGCTGCGTTGTCGAGACGCCGTGGGATATTTCACGGTCCGGGCGGTTCAGACCGTCGTCGGCACCTCCGTGAGGGCCAGCAGCTCGGCGACGAACTCGGCCGGCCGCTCCAGGTGCGGGCTGTGCCCGCAGCCGGGCAGCGCCAGCTCGCGGTACGTGCCGCCGGCCGCCGCGTACCGCCCCAGCACCGCCCGCGTCTGCGCGATCATCGGCTGCGGCGGGCAGTCCGTCGCCCCGGGCCAACCGGGCACCACGCCCAGCGACCCCAGGTACGCCAGGTCGAACAGCGAGGTGTCCGAAACGATCACGTCGGCGTCGCCGCGTACCCAGGTCACCGGCGGCTTGACCGGGACGGCGACCAGCTCGTCGGCGACCCGGAACCAGGCCGGGGCCAACGCGTTGAGCACCCCGCGCTCCCCGGCCGCGACGCCCGGCCAGTGCGGGGAGGCGACCGCGGTGCCCGGGTAGTTGTCGTCCCCGGTGGCGGTGCTGAGCAGGCTGTCCAGCAGCAGCTCCTCGTCCGCGCCGAGCGACGCCGGGTCGGCCACGTACGCGGTGCGCAGCACGTTGCGTGGGCTGGTCGGGGCGTCCGTGCCGCGGTCCCCGGCGGCCAGCCGGGCCACGAAGTCCGCGTTCGCCGTGCCGGCGCCGGTGCCGGCGAAGTCGCCGGTGGTGGGCGTGCCGTCGACGTCCCGGGTGCCGCCGAACCCGTACGGCGACACGGGCGCCTCCAGCAGCAGGCCGGCCACCCGGTCGGGACGGTCGATCAGCAGCCGCATCGCCACCCCGCCGCCGAGCGAGTGCCCGACCACCACCGGCCGGGCGCCGGGGGCGAACAGCTCCGGGGCGTCCAGCAGGGCGGCCACGTCGTCGGCGAAGTCGCCCAGCCCCCGGGTCGCGTCGACCGGGGCGGTCTCGGTGTCGCCGTATCCGCGCAGGTCGGGGGCGACCACCCGGAGGGTGTCCGGCAGCCGGCGCAGCAGCGGCTCCCAGAACGCGGACGACGAGCCGTTGCCGTGCACCAGCAGGACCGGTAGGCCGTCCGGCGGGCCCGCCACCCGTACCGCCTGGGTGATGCCGTTGGCCTGGACGGTGTGCCGCGCGCTCTCCATCCGCGCATGCTGGCACGTCGGGCCGGTCCGGTCCATGTGGGCGGCCCCCACTGCGCGCCGCCGCCCGCTGTCGGCGGGCGGCATCAGCGGGGCATGTCGGCCGGCAGCGGCTCGCTGCCGGCGCGCGGGGGCACCGGTTCCGTCGGCTCCACCGGCTGCCGGGACGGCGGCACGGGCAGCGGCAGGGTGGGCCGGTGGTCCCGGCGCGGGGCGCCGAAACGCAGACCGACCGGGTCGGTCCGGGCCACCCCCGGGTCGAAGAAGCGCAGCTCGGTACGGCCGAGCCGGACCACGTCGCCGTCGGCGAGGTGCACGCTGCCGGCGATCCGCTCGTCGTTGAGCCAGGTGCCGTTGGTCGAGCCGAGGTCGGTCAGCGACACGCCCTCGGCGGTCAGCTGGACCGTGGCGTGCCGCCGGCTGAGGTGCGGGTCGGTGAGCATGATGTCGGTGGTCGGTGCCCGGCCGATCACCTGAGGGTCCCGGCCGATCCGGAAGCTCAGCCCCCGCATCGCCCCGCCCGCCACGGTCAGCAACGGCATCAGCTCCGGGTGCTCCACCATGGACTCTTCGACCCTCCGCCCCACCATCGCCCCCGCGCGCCAGCGTGCCACCTCACCGTAACCGTCTGCACCACCGCGTGGTCAGCACCGCGACCCGGGTGGTCACCCCCCGTTCGCCGGTTCGGCGGGGGCGGTCGCGATCCGGACCGCCGGCACGTCGGCCGATGGCATCGGCCCGGCGCAGCACCTACCGGCGAGTAATGTTCGGGTCTAGACTTCGGCCATGACGGCTGTGCATGTCCCGGGCACCCCGACCATCGAGGACGGCCGGCTGGTCTCCACCAGCCCGGCGACCGGCGCCGAGGCCGGGCGGCTGCCGGTGGCGGCCGAGGCGGACGTGCGGGACGCGGTGACACGTGCCCGCGGCGCCGGCGACTGGTGGGCAGGGCTCGGCTTCACCGGCCGGCGGGAGCGGCTGCAGCGCTGGCGGGGGGTGATCGCCCGCCGGATCGAGGAGCTGGCCGACCTGATGCACACCGAGGGCGGCAAACCGGTCGCGGACGCCGTCGTCGAGATCCTCACCGCCCTGGAGCACATCGACTGGGCGGCCCGCAACGCACGGCGCGTGCTCGGGCCCCGTCGGGTCCGCACCCGGCTGATCCTGGCCGAGTTCACCGGCCACCTGGAATACCAGCCGTACGGGGTGGTCGGCGTGATCGGCCCGTGGAACTACCCGGTCTTCACCCCGGTCGGCTCCGTCGCGTACGCGCTGGCCGCGGGGAACGCCGTGGTGTTCAAGCCGAGCGAGTACACCCCGGCCGTCGGGCAGTGGCTGGTGGACCGGTTCGCCGAGGTGGTGCCGGAGCAGCCGGTCCTCCAGGCGGTGCACGGTCTCGGCGAAGTGGGCGCGGCGCTGTGCCGCTCCGGGGTGGGCAAGCTGGCCTTCACCGGCTCGACCCGCACCGCGAAGAAGGTGATGGCGGCCTGCGCCGAGACGCTGACCCCGGTGCTGCTGGAGGCGGGCGGCAAGGACGCGATGATCGTCGACGCCGACGCCGACCTGGACGCGGCGGCCGAGGCGTGTGTCTGGGGCGCGTTGACCAACGCCGGCCAGACCTGCATCGGCATCGAGCGGGTCTACGCCGTCGACCAGGTCTTCGACGCCCTCGTCGACAAGGTGGTGGCGAAGGCCGGCCGGCTGACCGTGGGCCCGGAGGGCGCCGACATCGGTCCGATCACCATGCCGTCCCAGCTCGACATCATCCGCCGGCACATCGACGACGCTGTGGCGCGCGGCGGCCGGGCGGCGCTCGGCGGCCCCGAGGCGGTCCAGCCGCCCTACGTCCACCCGACCGTGCTGCTGGACGTGCCGGAGGACTCGGCGGCGGTCCGCGAGGAGACCTTCGGCCCGACGCTGACCGTCAACCGGGTGCGCGACGTGGACGAGGCCGTCGAACGCGCCAACGCCCTCTCGTACGGCCTGGGGGGTTCGGTCTTCGGCCGGAAGCGGGCGGTGGCCGTCGCGCGGCGGCTGCGCTCCGGGATGGCCTCGATCAACTCGACGCTCACCTTCGCCGGGATGTCCACGCTGCCGTTCGGCGGGGTCGGCGACTCCGGCTTCGGCCGAATCCACGGCGAGGACGGGCTACGCGAGTTCGGCCGGGCCAAGTCGATCACCCGCCGCCGGGCCCGGTCGGTGCTGCCGGCAATGACCTTCGAGCGCACCCCGGCAGACGTCGCCCGCCTGGTCAAGGCTGCCAAGCTGATGTACGGCCGGGGTCGCTGACGCCCACCGCCGGGCTCGGCGTGCGTGCCGTCGCACCCGTGCCCGGCGACGTCGGGCTCAGAACAGGGTCAGCTCGTCACGCTCGATGCCGCGCAGCTTGTCGTAGTCGACCACCACGCAGCGGATGCCACGGTCGGTGGCGAGCACCCGTGCCTGCGGCTTGATCTCCTGCGCGGCGAAGACGCCGGTGACCGGGGCGAGCAACGGGTCGCGGTTCATCAGTTCGAGGTAGCGGGTGAGCTGCTCCACCCCGTCGATCTCGCCCCGCCGCTTCACCTCGACGGCGACCGCGCCGGAGTTGGCGTCCCGGCAGAGCAGGTCGACCGGGCCGATCGCCGTCATGTACTCCCGCCGGACCAGGGTGAAGCCCTCACCGAGGGTCTCCGGGTTGGCGGCGAGCAGTTCCTGCAGGTGCGCCTCGACGCCGTCCTTGCGCAGGCCCGGGTCGATCCCCAGGTCGTACGAGGTGTCCTGGAAGATCTCCTCCAGGGTGATCCGCAGCTCCTCACCGGCCTTGTTGACCACCCGCCACACGCCGGGTGCCTCTTCCAGCCGGCACGGCGGGCTCATCCAGTTCAGCGGCTTGTACGCCCGGTCGTCCGCGTGGATCGACACCGAGCCGTCCGCCTTCACCATGAGCAGCCGGGTGGCGGGCGGCAGGTGTGCCGAGAGCCGTCCGACGTAGTCCACCGAGCACTTCGCAATCACCAACCGCACCCGACGAGGGTAGCCGAGCAGCGGGCCGTCGCTGACGAGCGCCACTGGCATGCCGGTGCGATATTGAGATCGTGCTCGAACTCCTCACCGGTTCCGGACTCGCCGCCTCGGCCGGCCTGAACGCGTACATCCCGTTGCTCCTCATGGGTCTGCTGGCGCGCTACACCGACCTGGTCGACCTGCCCGGCAGTTGGCAGTGGCTGGGCAACGGCTGGGTGATCCTGATCCTCGCCGTGCTGCTCGCCGTCGAGGTGGTGGCGGACAAGGTGCCGGTGGTGGACCACGTCAACGACGTGGTGCAGACGGTGGTCCGGCCGACCGCGGGCGGCCTGGCCTTCGGTGCCGGCTCCAGCTCGGAGACCGTGACGGTCAGCGACCCGGACACCTTCTTCTCCTCGCACCAGTGGGTGCCGGTGGTGGTCGGGGTCCTGATCGCGCTCGGCGTGCACCTGCTCAAGTCCGCGGCCCGGCCGGTGATCAACGCGACCACCGCCGGCTTCGGCGCTCCGGTGGCCAGCACCGCCGAGGACGCGACCAGCGCGGTCATGTCGGTGGTGGCGCTCCTGCTGCCGGTGCTGGTGCTGGTGTTTCTGGTCGGCTTCGTGGCGTTCCTGTTCTGGTTCCTGCGGCGACGCAAGGACCGGCGGCGGGAACGGGCAGCGGCGCGCGCGGCCGGGTTCCGGGTCTGATCCTGCTGCTTGCAGTTGAGGGCCGAGGGCGAGGGCGACCGGCTCCGGGCGGTCAGGCTTGCTCCCTACGCCGGCCACCTTCGCCCCCGGCCCCGTCGTTCTCCTCGCTCACC